>NZ_VULP01000009.1:0-100293 GCF_009697165.1 Anaerobutyricum soehngenii
TCAATGCGAGAGGTATATGGCTTGGATAAAGCATTACGCGAGTAAACTCGCATAAGCGGTTCCCGCAAGCCCGGACAGACGGTTTCCCGTCTGCCGGATTTGCGGTGTTACCGCACAGGAATATTCACATATGCAAGAATGTCCCGGCATTCTTGCTGTGAGATGCACATCATGCAATACATGACATACTTCTTCTGTGCATCTCTGCAATCCTGCTGGAGGATATATTTTTTCAGCTTTCTCAGAATCATTATCTTACCTTTCGTTTTTTGATATCTGTTAATTAGTATGCCAGGTTGGATAAGTACTTAATTTTTTTAAGTTACCTTGTATGTAGTATTAATAAAATGCAGGATTTATATTTAAAAATTACATTTATAATTGTGTGAATTGTCTTGGAATCTAAAAATAACGATGAATAAAGGGGGAAAATCACAAACAAAATTGTGCTTTTATAAGAACAATACGACCTAAAAAGAAATAAAAATTAAATAAACTAACTACAATAACTCACAAAATAAGAGGAATAATCAGAAAATAATGTATTTAAAAATAAATAATCAAATTATTAGATAATTTACCTTAATGTTTATATTTACAACCCACACAAAATGTTGTAATATGATAGCAACAAAAAGAAATGCAGGAAGTTATCGTAACTACTTCTGAAAATGAATTTGTTACTTTTTTAAATATGTGATTCTCCAGATATTTATAAATACTTTTTCAGAATCATAAAATCATAAGAGGATGAGATTATGAAATCATGAGGATTGATGAAGAGTTTCTGGCAATTACTAATTACAAAAATATAATTTACAACTGATGAATATTTACTATTTTATAGTGATGCAAGAAAGGGTGAGACCATGTATCAGGACAATATGCGACAGGGTCTATATGATCCAAGTCTGGAGCATGATAACTGTGGTATTGGTGCTGTAGTAAACATCAAGGGTCTTAAGAGCCATGAGACAGTATCGAATGCCTTGAAAATTGTTGAAAATCTTGAACATAGAGCCGGCAAGGACGCCGAGGGTAAAACAGGGGACGGAGTAGGTATCTTAGTGCAGATATCCCATAAATTCTTCGAAAAGACCTGTAGTACTCTCGGTTTTTCTATTGGCAAGGAACGTGACTACGGTATTGGTATGTTCTTTATGCCACAAGATGAACTGCAGAGAAATCGTGCAAAGAAAATGTTTGAGATTATTGTTGAGAAGGAAGGGTTAAACTTCCTTGGCTGGAGAGAAGTTCCGATTCAACCGGGCATTCTTGGAAAGAAAGCGGCAGACTGTATGCCATGTATCATGCAGGGGTTTGTAAAGAGACCATTTGATGTTCCAAGAGGACTTGACTTCGACCGTCGTCTTTATATTGTAAGACGAGTATTTGAACAGTCCAGCGATTCTACTTATGTTGTTTCTTTAAGCAGCAGAACGATTGTATATAAAGGTATGTTCTTAGTTGGACAGTTAAGATTATTTTACAATGATCTTCAGGATAAAGATTATGAATCTGCAATTGCATTAGTTCATTCTCGTTTCTCTACCAACACCGTACCAAGTTGGGAGAAAGCACATCCTTATCGATACATTGTTCATAATGGTGAGATTAATACGATTCGTGGTAACGCTGATAAAATGTTAGCGCGTGAAGAAAACATGGAATCTGATTATCTGAAAGATGAAATGATCAAGCTGACACCAGTTGTTGATCCAAATGGTTCCGACTCTGCAAGATTAGATAATACATTAGAGTTCCTTCTGATGAGTGGAATGCCACTTCCGCTAGCAATGATGATTACAATTCCGGAGCCTTGGGAAAATAACGAAGGAATGAGCAGAGAGAAGAGAGACTTCTATCAGTATTATGCAACCATGATGGAGCCTTGGGATGGACCGGCATCCATTCTTTTTACAGATGGAGATATCATGGGAGCAGTACTTGACCGTAATGGTCTTAGACCTTCCCGTTACTATATTACAGACGATGATCAGCTGATTCTCTCTTCTGAAGTAGGTGTCTTAGACTTTGACACAACACATATCGTAAAGAAAGAGAGACTTCATCCGGGCAAGATGCTTCTTGTAGATACTGTAAAAGGTGAGCTGATTGATGATGATATTCTTAAAGATTCTTATGTAAAGAAACAGCCTTATGGTGAATGGTTATCTGATAATCTTGTATTCTTAAAAGACTTAAAGATTCCGAACGTTGCAGTAGAAGAGTACAATTATGAAGAGAGCAACCGACTGATGAAAGCATTTGGTTACTCTTATGAAGAAGTAAAAGATTCTGTTTTACCGATGGCATTAAATGGAAGTGAAGCAATCGGAGCAATGGGTGTTGATACTCCGTTAGCCGTACTTTCTAAAAGACATCATCCATTATTTGATTATTTTAAACAGCTTTTTGCACAGGTAACAAATCCTCCTATTGATGCGATTCGTGAAGAAATCGTTACATCTACATCAATCTATGTTGGTGGAGAGGGTAATGTTTTAGAAGAAAAAGCAGAAAACTGTCATGTACTTAAGATACATAATCCTATTTTAACAAATACAGATTTATTAAAGATCCGTCATGCAAAGGTAAAGAATATTAATGTAAAAGATGTGCCGATTACTTACTACAAAGGAACACCGCTTGATAAGGCAATCAATCATTTATATATCGCAGTAGATCAGGCACATAAAAATGGTGCAAATATTGTTATCCTTACAGATAGAGGCGTGGATGAGAATCATGTGGCCATCCCATCGTTATTAGCAGTATCTGCGGTACATCATCATTTGATCGAGACAAAGAAGAGTACATCTGTAAGCATTATCTTAGAGAGTGGTGAACCAAGAGAAGTACATCATTTCGCAACATTGTTAGGCTACGGTGCATGTGCGATCAATCCATATCTGGCACAGTTTAGTATTAAGAAGCTGATTCAGGATGGCCTATTAAAGAAAGATTACTATGCAGCAGTAAATGATTATAATAACGCTGTTCTTCATGGTATCGTAAAGATTGCATCTAAGATGGGTATTTCCACTCTGCAGTCTTATCAGGGTTCTCAGATTTTTGAGGCAGTTGGTATCAGCAAGAAAGTGATTGATGAATACTTTACGAATACAGTAAGCCGCGTAGAAGGAATTACATTAGAGGATATCGCAGAAGACGTAGATTTCCATCATTCAAAAGCATTTGATATGTTAGGTCTGAAAAATGATCTGAGTCTTGATAGTGAAGGAGATCATAAATATAGAAGCGGTAAAGAAGAACATCTTTATAATCCACTTACGATCCATACATTACAGACAGCAGCATGGACAAATAATTATGACCTGTTCAAACAGTATACTTCCATGATTAATAAAGAAACTTCTCCAGTAAGCCTTCGTGGATTAATGGATTTTAATTATCCATCCAAAGGAGTTCCTATCGAAGAAGTTGAATCTGTAGATTCTATTGTGAAACGATTTAAGACAGGTGCTATGAGTTACGGTTCTATTTCCAAAGAAGCACATGAGACTCTGGCAATTGCGATGAACATGATTCATGGTAAATCAAACACTGGTGAAGGTGGAGAGGATTTAGAACGTCTGACGGTTGGACCGGATGGACTGAATAAATGTTCCGCAATTAAGCAGGTGGCTTCTGGACGTTTTGGTGTAACAAGCCGTTACTTGGTAAGCGCACAGGAAATCCAGATCAAGATGGCACAGGGAGCAAAACCTGGTGAAGGTGGACATTTGCCAGCAGGAAAAGTATATCCTTGGATTGCAAAGACAAGACATTCAACACCTGGTGTAGGACTTATTTCACCACCACCTCATCACGATATTTACAGTATCGAAGATTTAGCACAGTTAATTTATGACTTGAAAAATGCGAACAGGGATGCTCGTATTTCTGTAAAACTGGTATCCGAAGCAGGTGTCGGAACAGTCGCAGCCGGTGTAGCAAAAGCTGGTGCACAGGTAATCCTTATTTCCGGACATGACGGAGGTACAGGTGCAGCACCTCGTAATTCTTCCATTCATAATGCCGGACTTCCTTGGGAGCTTGGACTTGCAGAAACACACCAGACATTAATTAAAAATGACCTTCGTAATAAAGTAATTATCGAGACAGACGGTAAGCTTATGAGTGGTCGTGACGTAGCAATGGCGGCAGCGCTTGGAGCAGAAGAATTCGGATTTGCAACTGGTCCGCTGATTACAATGGGCTGTGTTATGATGAGAGTTTGTAATTTAGATACCTGTCCGGTAGGTATTGCAACACAGAATCCAGAACTTAGAAAGCGTTTTAAAGGTAAACCAGAATATGTTGTAAACTATATGAAATTCATCGCACAGGAAATGCGTGAATATATGGCTAAGCTTGGTGTTCGTACAGTAGATGAGCTGGTAGGACGTACAGATTTGTTAAAGGAACTTCCAGAAGCAAAAGAGTATCACTTAGATTTATCAGCTATTTTGAACAATCCATATATAGATAAGAAACATCCAATCTGCTACAACAAGAAGAATGAATACAACTTCGAATTAGAAAAGACATTAGATGAAAAAGTTCTTCTTACGAAGTTAAAGACAGCACTCGATAAAAAGCAGAAGAGAAGTATTTCTATCGATGTTGGAAATACAGACAGATCCTTTGGTACAATCTTTGGTTCTGAAATTACAAAGAAATACTATGATACATTAGAAGACGATACATTTACTATACAGTGTACAGGCGCCGGCGGACAGAGCTTTGGAGCATTTATTCCAAATGGTCTTACTTTGGAGCTTGTCGGTGACAGTAATGACTATTTTGGTAAGGGATTATCTGGTGGTAAGCTGATTGTTTATCCTCCAAAAGGAATCCGATTTAAAGCAGAAGAAAATATCATCGTTGGTAACGTAGCACTGTATGGTGCAACAAGCGGTAAGGTTTACATTAATGGTGTCGCAGGTGAACGTTTCTGTGTTCGTAACTCTGGTGCAACCGCAGTTGTCGAAGGTGTTGGCGATCATGGATGTGAGTACATGACAGGTGGTAAGGTTCTGATCATCGGTAAGACAGGAAAGAACTTTGCAGCCGGAATGAGCGGCGGTGTTGCCTATGTTCTTGATGAGGATAATGATCTGTATTTAAGCCTTAACAAAGAAATGGTTTCTTCCGAACCGGTTGTTTCTAAATATGATGTTATGGAAATCAAGGATATGATTACTGCTCATGTGGCATATACAAACTCTGAAAAAGGTAAAGAAATCTTAAATAACTTCAGCAAATATCTGCCGAAGTTTAAGAAAATCATTCCACACGATTACAAGAAGATGCTCCAGAAGATTTCCGAAATGGAAGGAAAAGGTCTTAGCGCAGAACAGGCACAGATTGAAGCATTTTATGAAATTAAAAGAGGATAGGAGGAGAGCGCTGTGGGAAAACCAACTGGATTTTTAGAATATGAACGAAAAGAAAGCGTAGGTGAAGCGCCGTTAAAACGAATCAAACATTTTAACGAATTTCATACTCCCCTGTCCAAAAAAGAACAGGAGAGACAGGGTGCAAGATGTATGAACTGTGGAGTTCCATTTTGCCAGTCCGGAATTTTAATTAAAGGAATGGTTACCGGATGTCCTCTTAACAACCTGATTCCTGAATGGAATGATGCTACTTATACAGGTAACTGGGATGAGGCTTACAACCGTCTGAAAAAAACAAATCCATTCCCTGAATTTACAGGGCGTGTATGCCCACATCCTTGTGAGGTTGGATGTACCTGTAACTTAGGCGGGGATCCGGTTAATATCAAAGAAAAAGAATTAAGTATCATAGAGCGAGCTTATGAAAGTGGTCTCATTAAACCAGAACCACCAGAAGTACGCACAGGAAAAACAGTCGCTATCGTAGGTTCTGGACCATCCGGACTCTGCGTAGCAGAATACTTAAACCGTCGTGGACATTCTGTAACAGTATATGAGCGTTCTGACCGCGTCGGCGGATTACTCATGTACGGAATTCCAAATATGAAGCTTGAGAAAACATATATCCAGAGAAAAGTAAAGCTCATGGAAAAAGAAGGCGTTGTATTCAAGACAGGTGTAAATGTCGGCGTAGACATAAAAGCACAGGAATTAAAGAAACAGTATGATGCAGTTGTACTTTGCTGTGGAGCATCTAATCCAAGAGACATCAAAGCTCCAGGTAGAAAAAGCAAAGGAATCTATTTTGCAGTAGATTATTTAAAAGCAGCAACAAAGAGCCTGTTAGATTCCAATTTCGCTGATAAAAAATACATCGATGCCAAAGGTAAAAACGTTATGGTTATCGGTGGTGGTGATACTGGAAATGACTGCGTAGGAACTTCAATCCGTTTAGGATGTAAGAGCCTGATCCAGTTAGAAATGATGCCAAAACTCCCAGATGAACGTCAGGCAGACAACCCATGGCCAGAATGGCCAAAAGTCTGCAAGACAGACTACGGTCAGGAAGAGGCAATCGCTGTATTTGGCAAAGACCCACGAGTATATCAGACAACCGTAAAAGAATTCATTGCCAATGAAAAAGGCGAAGTGTGCAAGGCAAAACTTGTCAAACTCGAAAGTAAATTCGACAAAAAAGCCGGAAGAAACATCATGGCAGAAGTCGCTGGAAGCGAGTACGAAGTACCTGTTGATTTAGTATTAATCGCAGCAGGATTCTTAGGAAGCCAGCCATATGTTACAAAAGCTTTTGGCTTAGATCTCACAGAACGCACGAATGTAAAGACAGAGGTAGGACACTTTAAGACAAACGTAGATAAAGTCTTTACCGCAGGTGATATGCATCGAGGACAGTCACTCGTTGTATGGGCAATTCGCGAAGGTCGTGACTGTGCAAGAGAAGTAGATACCGCCCTGATGGGATATTCCAATTTATAAATACGAATTTGATGGACTAAAGAGACGAAAACCAGAAATTTAATATAGAAGAAAATGTGAAGATAGTCGCTTCGCAGAAAATGCCTGCTCGGCATTTTTACTCGCTCCGACATCACATTTTCTTCTATATTAAATTTCTGGTTTTCTGCTTTTTGGCTCCAGATGGAAATTAGTATTTAAATCTTGGATGGGAGAGAGGGGAGTGTCCAGAAGTCTGTGGTTTTTATTTGGAATGAGAATCTCCAGAAGAGGGATATCTCCTTACTGAATAATTGTACGCGGTCTTCTAAGAAAAAAGAATGGTTATAAGTTTGATTTTGTTCCGTTGCGCTAAACGCTTCATTTTGCCTCAAAAAACGAAAACTTCGGAAAAACGGGTCCGAAGTTTTCAGAGTCAAAATTCCACAGCGCAAAGTCACAAAATGCAATACTTATAACCATTCTTTTTTCTTTATCGTAGTTTTCTTACAATTCAGCATAAAATTTTGTTTTAGCAGCTGGATGGTTTTGGAAAACTAGCCTCTTCTGGAGATGTTCATTCTATTCAAGTCTCGCGGTTGCTCGACTTGAATATATTTGCAAATAATATACTCGTAAGTTACTAACTCGTGAGTATAATACTTGTAAGTATATTAATGGAGGTGAAGCTATCGCTGCACATGATACATTTATCATTATATTGTCGCATTCAAGATAGCTCTAAAGGTGACTACTTTAATTTCTCGTAAAATGACAATCCACTTTATTTTTACTGTTCGTTAAAGAAAACACCGAATCTTCTGGACAATACATCTTCCGAGTAAGCAGTAGTCTTCTGATCTCTCCCCCTTCTCTCTCCCAAAGATGATTGCATTCATTCCTTCTGGAGCCAAAACACAGAAAAAAGAAACAATACCCTATCCCAGATGCGGCTTCGGAGCGTGTTTAAGATGCGAATGAGTATTTTAAACACAGCGACTACAGAGCAGATGGGATAGGGTATTGTTTCTTTTTTCGTCTGTTTTCTTCTAAATGAATCAAATAGTAATTCCATGCAACAGAAGTACTTATTTTTTCGGCATATATAGTAAAGGAAAAAGTAATTTCATTACTATGCAGTGTGAGATATAAATCTGCTACAAGACTTATGGCAGAATTTATTATATATTTTATAGAGAAGGAGGAGAGCATTATGAGTAAAAAGTGGGATTTCTTAAAGGAAGTGACGGATATCGATGACCGTTTTATTGAAGAAGCTGCAGGAGAGTGGATACAGCCTATAAGAAATGTACAGCAGATTTTTGTAAAGATAGCGGCGTGTTTTGCAATTATTGTGTCATTGCTGCTTTCTGGTGTGTCATTTAACCCGACGGCAAGGGTAATGGCAGAAAATATCAGAATAAAGATAGACAGAATATTGGGAAGTCGTGAAGATCTGACTTCGTATGCGCAGATACTCAATACAACAAAAACGGTAGCGGATGTGGATGTTACGCTGGAAAATGTTATATTAGATGAAGATACTCTTTATGTTTTGCTGGATGTTAACGACAAAAGAGAAAGTGTAAACGAAGATGAGGATCAGGTGGACATTGCGCCGAGTGGAAGCATATGCATCAATGGAAAGAGCATGGATGATGTTATGGGAAACCGGAGTACAGAGATAAGTCACAGTCTTGGGGAAAAAGGGACAGAGGTTCTTATAAAGTATGTATTTGATGGATATACATTTCCTGAGAAGATAGAAAAATTAAAGATACCGTTTAAAATCATACGTTATATAACTCGGGAATATGAGGCTCCAGATGCAACTGTACTTGGCGATGTAGAATTTACATTTTCAGCATCAAGAAAGGAACTGCAAGCTTCCTCAAAAAGTGTAGAGACAGACATAAAGGTTAAGCTTAGAAATAATACAGAAGTTCAAGTTCAAAAGATTCGTGTCAGTAAAGTGGCAAGCAGAATCACAATTTACAAAAACCTTGTCATTTTTTTCTTATGAAAAGTGTCAAAAAGTGCTATAATCCCCTATGGCAGAATATATTCTGTAATAAAACTGAATAAACTAGTTATTTTATGGAAGAATGTTTCGTAGAGACAAGGCGATTTTACACCTTCATCGAGGAGACATCCGATTGATTGAGCAAAAGATTGGAGTGACAGAGATGAATTTGACAGAAAAAGAATTTGTAAAGTTTTTAAGCAAATTTGATGAACATCCATTTGATGTGAAAATTGGAGATGAGGTAAGCCATATAGGTAAGGGGGAACCGGAATTTAAAGTTATTTTTCATGAGATTCCGTCGATGAAAGAATTACTAACGAGTACATCAATTGCGCTTGGCGAAGCTTACATGGATGGAAAGCTTGAAATAGAAGGTGATCTGTACCATGCTTTGAATATGTTTTTAGGACAGATGGGCAAGTTTTCTACGGATAAGAAAGCATTGAAGAAATTAATTTTTTCTTCACTTACAAAGAAGAATCAGCAGAAGGAAGTGTCTTCTCATTATGATATTGGGAATGATTTTTACAAGATGTGGCTTGATGAGACGATGAGCTATTCCTGTGGATATTTTAAGCATCCAGAGGATACGTTATATCAGGCACAGGTGCAGAAGGTAGAAAGAATTCTCAAGAAACTGTATTTGAAAGAGGGGATGACACTCTGTGATATAGGCTGCGGATGGGGGTATTTACTGATTGAAGCGGCGAAAAAGTACGGAATTAAAGGTGTCGGAATTACTTTAAGTAAAGAGCAAAAGAAGAAGTTTGAGGAGCGAATTAAGGAAAATCATCTGGAAAGCCAGTTAGAAGTACGTCTGATGGATTACAGAGATTTACCTGAATCCGGCTTAAAATTTGATCGTGTTGTCAGTGTCGGAATGCTTGAACACGTTGGAAGAGATAATTATGAACTGTTTATGAAATGTGTAAAAAGCATTATGAATCCCGGTGGGCTTTTCCTGCTTCATTATATCAGTGCATTGCAGGAGCATCCGGGTGATGCATGGGTAAAGAAATACATTTTCCCAGGAGGAGTTATACCATCTTTGCGTGAGATTATTCATATCGCAGGGGATCATCAATTTTATACATTGGATGTAGAAAGTTTAAGAAGACATTATAATAAGACATTACTTTGCTGGAATCAAAACTTCCAGAAGCATAAAGATGAAATAAGAGAAATGTTTGGTGAACGATTTGTTCGCATGTGGGAATTATATCTTTGTGCTTGCGCTGCAACATTTATGAATGGTATTATTGATTTGCATCAGATTCTATTTACGAATGGAGTAAATAATGATTTGCCGATGACAAGATGGTATTAATTCGGGAGAAAATAAGAACGCAAGAGGAGCAAGTAAAATCATGAATATCATATTAGCATCCGGTTCCCCAAGAAGGAGAGAACTTTTGGCGCAGGCCGGTTTTGAATTTAAAGTAGAAGTAAGTAATGCAGATGAGAATGTTATAGAAGAGTCACCAGAACAAATGGTGGAAGAACTTGCCGCGAGAAAAGCAGAGGCGGTAGTTAGACTTCATAATAAAGCAGAGGATAACTGTCTTGTAATTGGGGCAGATACCATAGTAGTACTCGAAGGAAAAGTTCTGGGGAAACCTGTGGATGAAGAAGATGCAAAGACAATGCTGGCTTCCCTTTCCGGCCGAACTCATCAGGTATACACAGGAGTTGCATTATTTTACGTAAAAAAAGGTACTGTGGAAAAAAGAGAAACATTTCATGAGTGTACGGATGTCACGATGGTGTCAATGTCAGAACAGGAAATTGCAGATTATGTCGCTTCCGGTGATCCGTTAGATAAGGCTGGTGCATATGGTATTCAGGGACCGGCAGCGGTATTTATCTCTGGAATCAAAGGAGATTATTATAACGTCGTAGGGCTGCCAATCAGCAAAATATATCATAAACTACTAATTTGCTAGGGACACAGACGCCGCTTTAGTAGAAGATATTGAGCTGAATTATATGGAGTCTTCTAAAGAAAAAAAGAATTGTGATAAGTTTGATTTTGTTCCGTTGCGCTAAACGCTTCATTTTGCCTCAAAAAACGAGTCCGAAGTTTTCAGAGTCAAAATTCCACAGCGCAAAGTCACAAAATCTAACTTATCACAATTCTTTTTTTCTTTATTATAGTCTTCTTACAATTCAGCATAAAATTTTGTTTCAGCGGCTGTCTGTTTTTGATAACAAATAGCAAATTAGTGATTTGTGTTGGAAAGAGAAGGGGATTCTCCAGAAGATTCTGACTTTTAATCAAAGAACTATTTCGCGATAAGAAAATAGCAAGGGATACCGGCAAAAGAAATAGAACTCCTTATATAAATGTCAGTTTCTTGGAATTTGATTCCCTGGAAAGCCATAGACTTCTGGACAATCCCCTTATTCTTCCTCAAACAAAAATACTAATTTGAGGGGGACACAGACGCCGCTTTAGTAGAAGATATTGAGCTGAATTGTAGTTAGTCTTGTAAAGAAAAAAGAATAGTTATAAGTTAGATTTTGTTCCGTTACGCTAAACGCTTCATTTTGCCTCAAAAAACGAAAACTTCGGAAAAACGAGTCCGAAGTTTTCAGAGTCAAAATTCCACAGCGCAAAGTCACAAAATGCAATACTTATAACTATTCTTTTTTCTTTATCATAGTCTTCTTACAATTCAGCATAAAATTTTATTTCAGCGGCTGACTGGATTTGATAACAAATAGCAAATTAGTAATTTGGGTTAGAAAGAGAAGGGGATTCTCCAGAAGATTATGAGAGTTAACCAGAGAAAAAATTCTCCATAAGATAGGAGTCATCTCACATCTGATATGATTTTATACAATCAAGTAAAAAATATCTTCTTCTGGAGATATTCATTCTAACGAAATCATAGACTTTTGGAGAAACCCCATGTTTTCCTCAAACAAAAATACTAATTCTCACCAACTGTGAGTTTTGTATAGTCAGAAAAAAGAAATAATACCATATCCCAGATGCGGCTTCGGAGCGTGTTTAAGATGCGAACGAGCATCTTAAATACAGCGACTACAGAGCAGATGGGATATGGTATTATTTCTTTTTTCGTCTATACGAAATCTACAAATTAGTAGTTATTGCACTGTTCATGAGTATAGGCTATAATAGCAATATAGATAAAACAGTGAAGGAAACAGAGGATAAAATATGGCAGCGATTAATAATGATTGGGCGGAGGCGCTCAAAGAGGAATATAAGAAACCGTATTACAGGGAACTTTATAAAAAGGTGAATGAGGAATATCAGACGCATGAAATTTTTCCTCCGTCTGATGAGATATTCAGTGCATTTCATTTGACACCGTTAAAGGATGTTAAGGTTGTGATCCTTGGACAGGATCCGTACCATAATAACGGGCAGGCACATGGATTAAGCTTTTCTGTAAAGCCGGGGGTAGATATTCCGCCATCATTGGTTAATATTTATAAGGAACTTCATGATGACCTTGGTTGTTATATTCCGAATAATGGGTATTTGGTAAAGTGGGCAGAGCAAGGTGTCCTTTTATTAAATACGGTTCTTACTGTTCGGGCGCATCAAGCGAATTCTCATAGAGGAATCGGATGGGAAGAGTTTACGGATGCAGCGATACGTGTACTTAATGCACAGGATCGGCCAATTGTATTTTTGCTTTGGGGAAGGCCGGCACAGAATAAAAAGCCGATGCTTACGAACCCCAATCATTTAATTTTAGAGGCGCCACATCCAAGTCCGTTGTCTGCTTATCGTGGATTTTTTGGATGCAGGCATTTTAGTCAGGCAAATGAATTCCTGCGTTTTCATGAGCTTGAACCAATTGATTGGCAGATAGAGAATATTTAGATTCTTGGAAGGTATAAAAGTATTTTAAAAATTTTTAAAGAAAGATAAGAAGGAGAGAGGATAAGGATGAAAGTTTTATTTGTAGAGTATCCAAAGTGTTCCACATGTAAGAAAGCAGGTAAGTGGCTGAAAGATCATGATGTGGAGTTTGATGACAGACATATTGTAGAAGAGAATCCAACTGCGGAAGAGTTAAAGGAATGGCATGCGAAAAGTGGTCTTCCATTAAAGCGTTTCTTCAATACAAGTGGACAGGTTTATCGTAATAATGGAATTAAAGATAAACTGCTTGGAATGAGTGAAGAAGAGCAGTATGCGTTACTGGCAACAGATGGTATGCTTGTGAAACGACCAATCGTTGTAGGCGAAGATTTTGTTTTGGTCGGGTTTAAAGAAAAAGAATGGGAAGAGAAGTTATAAAGACTTTGGGATGGGGAAATAGAGTTACGTCAGATAGAGTTTTTTTTACAGTTATATAAAGATAGAAATGTTACTGTTGCGAGTCAGAATCTATATATTTTTTTTATATGCTTGAGGTTTATTTTGTAACGATGAAACAGGAAAATTATAAAGTAGAAATAGAGAAGTATATTGCTTATGAAAAGAGGCTTCATAAGGATAGATATAGCTAGAGAGTGGTGATTTTACAAGTTGTAAAAATCCGATGCAGGGAATATAGAATAGTAAATGAAATGAGGCACAGACATTGGAAATCTGTGCCTCGGCTTATTGAATAGGAAGAAAAACTAAAAGTTGTGACGGCTTAGCTTTCCGGTGCTTCAAAACTTCTATCTAATGTAATAATACATTCTACATTTCCATCCATTTCGTGAAGAAGAGATACAAGCTGATGCATCACGCGGTTTGCATCTTTTTCAGAATAAGAATCAGGAATCACTAGATCAAAAATGAGATTTCGTTGTTCATTTTCTTTTAAAACACGAAAATCATGAAAATTCAATTCAGGATCAAGCGCATGAACAATGCGGGAAGTCTTCTCTCGAAGAGAAAGAACTTCTTCATCACGCATTTCGACCGGATCCATATGGATAACAAGAAGAATATTCAAATCTTTTTTTACATCGCGTTCAATCTTATCAATAATTTCATGCGATACGTCAATATTAATATCATTCGGAACTTCGGCATGAATGGTAGCCATGCTTCGATTCGGACCATAGTTATGGACGATCAGATCGTGCGTTCCGACAATTCCATCATAAGATTCTACGATATCTGTAATCTTCTGATAAAGTTCCGCAGGGACACGCTCACCGATTAAAGGTTCTAACGTATCCTTTGCAATAGAGATACCGGACCAGATAACAATAGCAGATACAATAAGGCCGGCAATCGCATCGACATTAATGGATGTAAAGTGGCAGATAATAATCGAAAGTACAGTAGCACTCGTTGTGATAACATCTCCGAGAGAATCCGCTGCAGTTGCAAGCATAACTTTAGAATCAATTCTTTTACCAAGTTTATTATTAAAAAATGCCATCCATAACTTTACAAGGATTGATAAAATAAGGATAACAAATGGTACAAGATCAAAACTGATTTCTTCTGGATGCAGTATCTTAGAAATCGAACTTTTAAAGAAAGTAAATCCAACTTCAATAACAAGAAATGAAACAATTAAAGCCGCAATATACTCAATTCTTCCATGTCCAAAAGGATGCTCCGCATCTGCGGGCTTCCCGGCCATTTTCACCCCGATAAAGCTAATAATAGACGAAGCAGCATCGGATAAGTTATTAAAAGCATCTGCGGTAACAGCAAGAGAACTTAAAATAAGTCCGATCGTAAGCTTTACGGAAAACAACAAAACATTACAAAAAATCCCAACAACGCTGGCAAGCATACCGTAGCGAGTTCGGACTTCTGTACTTCCAATATTGGTACTGTCTTTTATAAATTTGTTTACAAGAAAATCTGTCATAAATATCCCCCTAGCTGTAACTGTAATATTTACTCCACTATAACAGTTTATGAAAAAAACTGCAAGCTAATCTTTGGAAGGTATATCTAATTATGTTTAGGAATAGAAAATCAAAATCGACCAATATTAAATTAATTTAAAATGCTTTAAGGCATTCCTGATTCCATCCCTGTCAATCGGGGTTGTAACATAGGAGGTGTTTCTAAGCACTTCCGGATAGGCGTTTCCCATAGCAATACTATTCTTTACATGAGTGAGCATAGAAAGATCATTTGTACTATCACCAAATACATAGCAGTCATCTAAAGATGCTTTAAGATGCTTTACAATGAAATCGATACCACTTGCCTTAGAATATCCTTTAGGAACGATCTCTTCGAATCCGTAAGGATGCATTTCCTCTCTTATTATAAAGTCAAAGTTATCTTTTATCTTTGTGTGAAATAAATCAACATCACTGTTTGTGTCCGTTAAGATAATAAACTTGTCAAAATCTAAAACAGGGTCGTCAAAAAAACGAATGGGATATTCAAGATTTGCCTTCGCATGAGAATTACGAATAGCGATAATCGGTGCAAAGACTTCTGCATCATTTTTTCTCTGAAAATAGCAAGAATTCCGGCCCTCATATACTGCCTGAATTTTACATTCTGTTAAAATATCATCTAAACTACGTTTTAAAGTATCATCAAGATCATAATGATAAAGAGTTTCTCCATGAAAGATTACTTCTGTACCACAGCCGCATACATAGCCGTCAAAAGGAAATTCTTTAATTGCTTCTGGCATAAATCCGTAGGTGCGTCCACTGTTGATGAAAATATAATGTCCATTTGCCTGTGCCTGCGTTAAAGCTTCCATAGCGCTGTCAGGAATATATCCGGGAATGCCTCCGGCAAGCAGTGTGCCGTCAATATCAAAAAATAAAAGTTTTCTATTCATAAAAAATCCTTTCTTATATTTTGCGGGACCCAAAGTCAAATACCTTATCGTGCAAGAATGAACGGAGTTTTGAACTTTTGCCCCAGACATCATGAAATTAAAAGCATTCAGAATTAATTTTCTGAAAACGAACGAAAATAATTATAGCATATATTTTATCAGAAGGGAAATGAGAGAAAGTTGGAGATTGATTTAGTTGGAAAATATAAAAAAATATGTTATTATGTTAAAAATAGAAATAGATAGAACTATGAGAAAGGATGAAGTACAATGGCAAACCCAATTGTTACAATTACGATGGAAAATGGAGATGTAATCAAAGCAGAATTATATCCACAGATTGCTCCAAACACAGTGAATAACTTTATTTCATTAATTAATAAGGGATTTTATGATGGACTGATTTTCCATCGTGTTATTAAAGGATTTATGATTCAGGGAGGATGCCCTCTTGGAAACGGAACCGGCAATCCGGGATACAGTATTAAAGGAGAATTCTCTAATAACGGATTTACAAATCAGTTAAAGCACGAAGCAGGTGTGCTTTCCATGGCTCGTTCCATGATGCCAAACTCTGCAGGCTCCCAGTTCTTTATCATGCATAAGGCAGCTCCACATCTTGACGGAGAATATGCCGCATTTGGTAAAGTAATTGAAGGAATGGATGTTGTAGATAAGATTGCATCTGTGAAGACATTTATGGATTCTCCATACGAAAAACAGGTAATGGCATCCGTAACTGTAGATACACAGGGAGAAGAATATCCAGAACCAGAAAAAATAGAAAAATAAATATTCTGTGTTTGACTTTCAATAGAAGAAATTGGCCGAACCAGAAAAAGTACAGGCATCGTATCTGTACTTTTTCTGGTTCATTTTTTGTTAAATTAAATTCAAGTCGAGCAGCCGCGAGACTTGGCGCGTGATTCTGGTCAGCGTAAGCTGACATATTCTTTACAGAATCACTGCGCATCCTCGCGGAGCGTTTATCTCAGTCAGAGATTGGACTCCCACTGAGACAAATTTGCTGTCACTCACCACCTGAAAGAGGTGGGAGTCTTCTCGACTGAGATAAAATTGATGTTCTTGTGTTCATCAGTTAAGTCAAATGGATAATATCATTATGCTAAAAGCTGTTCCTGTATCTGCAATGCATTCACTTCAAAATCTTTTAATGCTTTTGCAACATAATCAGCGGAATCTTCGTTATAGATGTAGAGATAAACCGGGCGGGAAATATCAAGACTGAAAATGGCCATGATGGACTTTGCATTGACAATACTTCAGCCAGACACTAAATCAAAACGTCCGTTAAATTTATTAATTATGTCTACAAAAGTTTTAATCTTATCCATAGAATTAATGGTAATGGTTTTTGTGATCACTGGAAATGCCTCCAAAACTTTCAACGCTAAAATTAATGAATGTAACTGGTTAAAATGATTCAGAGCGGTGCCAAATGTAGAAAAAGGCAGAAACGCTCTAAATTATGGTCTTTATTTAATAAATATGATATCAGGGTCAAAAGGTCAGCACGATAAGGTGTTTGACTTTTTAATCCTAATATTATAAATATGTTAACATTTGAAAGGACAGTTTTCAATAGAAGGAAAAGAAATTTGAGGGTAGATATTTAAACATTTCTTATGAAAAATAGACAATTCGTTGTTGTGGCATAGCAAAAAAAGTTAATAGCAAAAATATAGAAGCATTTTTCCTGAAAATGCATATACATAAAAGAAAATATTCCAGAAAATATTTCAGATAATGTGTGATGTAATGATTTTCATATAAAAAAAGAAAGAGATTTTAAAGAAGGAGATTTTATGGAAAATAATCAAGATGGATTAAAGGCATTGCTTCAGGAAAAGGATTGTGTTGGGGTTCCGGCAAATGAAGAATATCAGGAATATCTTGTTGATTATTTACTTGATGAAAATTTTTTTGAAAATGAATTGGCAGACTATTGTGTGTTTCCTATAGGATATAATCAGTCTATTGTTTATATAAAGTCGAAGAATCCCCTGACAGGGGATGATAAAAGATTTCGATATGATACCGTTCCAAAATGCTATGGGCTGATGGCTTCAGAAGAATTAGAAGAAACGGGAATTCTGAAAGTCAGGCGATCTCCTCAGCTTGGTTACAGGGGAAGTGGGATTTTGATCGGGATTATTGATACAGGCATTCGATTAGAGGAATCCCTTTTCTTATATGAAGACGGAAGTTCCAAAGTTGTCTCACTGTGGGATCAGAGCGATCAGAGTGGAATAAGACCGGAAGGATTTCTTTACGGAACGGAATGGACGAGAGAAGAAATTAGTGAAGGAATTAAAAAGAAAGATAAAAAGCTCCCCGGAGATGAGAATGGACATGGAACATTTCTCTCAGCCGTTGCAGCCGGACGAGAAGATATCGATAAGGGATTTTCGGGTGTAGCACCGGATGCGGAACTTGTTGTTGTAAAATTAAAACAAAGTAAAAAATATTTGCGCGAATTTTATTCTATTCCGGATGACATCTGGTCCTGTCAGGAGGATGACGTTATGCTGGCAGTACGTTATGTCATCAGTGTGGCAAATAAATTGGGAAGACCGGTATCGATTTGTCTTGGAATCGGAACAAATCTTGGAGGACACAATGGAGCCAATGGTCTGGCAAGATATATTTCCTATCTGTCGCTACTCCCCAAAATTTCTTTTCATATCGCAGGAGGAAACGAAGGAATCAGCGGTCATCATTTTCATGGAATAATACGGAGAGAGGAACAATATCAGACAGTTGATTTTAATGTAGCAGAAGGAGAAAATGGCTTCATCATGGAGCTTTGGGGTGACGAGCCAAATGTGTATACAGTAGGGATTCTGTCTCCCGGAGGAGAAAATATTGAGCGTATGCAGCTTAAAATGGGAGAATTTCGAAGCATTCGCTTTTTTCCAGAAAATACATTATTAGAAATACGTTCTTTTCCAGGAGCAACAATAGGAGGTTCGCAGGTAATCCGGATGAATTTTAAAAATCTCGTTCCCGGCATATGGAAGCTTTTTATTTACGGAACAGGAAACGGTGAAAAAACGTACGATATCTGGATGCCAATCAGCAATTTCTTAAAAGAAGAAACAGTATTCATTAATCCAGACTCCGAACAGACCGTCACTTCACCAGGAAATGCTCAGTACGCCATAACATATACGCCATATGATGTGACAACCGGAGGATTATATATAAGAGCAAGCAAAGGATATACAAGAGACGGAAGAATTGTACCGGACCTTGCTGCCCCAGGAGTCTCTGTAAAAATCCCTGGGATTTCAAGAATTGACAGAAACGGAGAAAAAGCCGGAAAAGAAAGAGTACGAAGCGGAAGCAGTATAGCAGCAGCCTTTGGTGCGGGAATAGGAGCATTAATGCAGGAATGGGCATTTATTGCCGGCTACGACCCGTTTATGAATGGGCAGGACATGAGAACCTATCTTATTCGGGGAGCGGTAAAAGATGGACCATATGAATATCCAAACCGAGAATGGGGCTATGGAAAGATAAATATATATAATACTTTACTAGAACAAAGATTTTAAAAAATACTAGTTTGTAGATTTCGTGTAGACGAAAAAAGAAATAATGCCCTATCCCATCTGCTCTGTAGTCGCTGTGTTTAAAATGCTCATTCGCATCTTAAACACGCTCCGAAGCCGCATCTGGGATAGGGCATTATTTCTTTTTTCTGACTATCTAAATCTATGGTTTAACAACATGGAATGTGCCAGAAGGCTATGGTCTTCCGAAAAATTAAATTCTAAAGGATTGACACTCAAATTGTTATCTTTCCAACATAAATTACTAATTTGTTATTTGTTATCAAAACCAGACAGCCGCTAAAACAAAATTCTATGCTGAATTGTAAGAAGATACCCCTCTTCTGGAGATTTTCATTCCAAATAAAAACCACAGACTTCTGGACAATCCCCTCTCTCCCATCCAAGATTTAAATACTAATTTCCATCTGGAGCCAAAAAGCAGAAAACCAGAAATTTAATATAGAAAAAAATGTGATGTCGGAGCGAGTAAAAATGCCGAGCAGGCATTTTCTGCGAAGCGACTATCTTCACATTTTTTTCTATATTAAATTTCTGGTTTTCGTCTCTTTAGTCCATCAAATTCATATTTGGATTTATTAGTTCTTCAAATGTGATGTGGAAAAGTTCACAAAATGCTTGGATTTCGATATCTGTTACAAAACGTTGTTGTGTTTCGATTCTTGTAATTACATTTTTGTCAATATCATAACCTTTGAGCTGTAGTTCATGTGCAAGTGCTCTTTGTGATAAATGGTGTTTTTTTCTTAAAGCAATTAAGTTAGAGCCGATTAAATTCTTGTTGCCTGTTTCCGCAACTGGCTTTGGCATAATTTCTTACCTTCCTTTCAAATTTTGTTATGCGTAAGCGCATTATATGGTTTTATTTTACAAAATTTGATAATACCATACGGTCGTAAAAGTGAGACAAATGCGGAAAAAGCGAAAAAAATGAGACAATATACAAGTACATTGTCTCATTAATATATCAGATGGGATTGACTCCCCCACTGATATAGCCTCCGGCAGTAAGAATGCCGGGGCATTCTTGAAAATAAAAATGTTTTGTTGAAGTGAAATAGCAAAAGACAGAATGTTAGTATTCTACTGTTCTGTTGTTGCTGATGCTGCTTTATGTTCTTCATATGTTTTGGTGAAGATATTGGAGCCATCATTTTTCACTGTATTCATCTGGAAATATAAATAATCATTCTTCTGCGGATTCAAGACACCGTCAATAGCTTCTAAGCTTGGACTGCAGATTGGGCCAACCGGCAGTCCCTTATATTTGTAAGTGTTATATGGAGAATCTACTTCTAAGTCTTTATACATAACTCTTGCAATGCCATACTGACCTTTTGTGATTGCGTATACTGCTGTAGAATCGAATTGTAGTTTCATCTTTTTATCGAGACGATTTTGAATAACTCCTGCAATGATTGGATATTCCTCTGGTAACTCTGTCTCCTTCTGTAACAGAGATGCACGAATTAATACTTCTTCTACAGACATACCAAGCTGAGCTGCTTTCTGTTGTCTTGTCGTATCAAACTTTTTATCAAACTCTTCGAGTATCTTAGCTACGAGCTGATCCCCTGTAATATTCTTTGACAAATAATACGTATCTGGATAAATATAACCCTGTAATTGATAAAATACTTTTGTTTTGTCTGGAAGAATATTTTTATACCTTGATGTATCCGCCGCTTTTGTTACAGCTGTAAGGAATTCCTGTGCAGTCATAATTCCTTCTTTTTCAAGCTTATCGGCTGTCATCTCAATCGTATATCCTTCCGGAATAGTAAATTTATTTTCCTTCTGACCATTCTGAGTAGCTAATTCTTTAATTACTTTGCTAAGACTCATTCCATCGTTTAAATCAAATGTTCCATAACGAAGCTTGCCTTTATAATCGGAGAAGTATAACTTTAATAAAAAGGCTGTTTTATAACGGACAACACCTTTTTTCTTAAGAATCGCTCCCACATCTTTTGAGGTGCTTCCCTTTTTGATTGTTACTTCAATATCTTTTCCTGCTACAGACTTTTCCTGAAAATATTCTTTACCTATCGGATAAGATATAGCGGCACCTGCTACAAGAATCAATACCAGCAATCCCAGTATCACATTACGAATCGGATGCGACTTACGTTCCGGCTCTGCTTCTCCTGTCACTTTATAAAATGTTTCTTCAACAGCTTCTGCGTTCTGGCTTGTTATATTTTCATGTCTATGTTTGCGTTTGCTTTCGTTTGCTGCCTCCTGTGCATCATTCTCACTGTTGTTTTTATTCATTCTCTTAGAACATTCTTCTGGCTTTACAGAAGAATCAGTTGAAATCTGATCTGTCGATGCGGTATCCTCTACCGACTTTTCCGCCTCTGTATTCTCTATGAAATGAACCTGTAGTTTACTGCACAGATCTTCCTTTTCTATATTTTCTATATTCTCTTCCTTTCGCATCATTACCCTCCAAAACAGAACTTCTTTACAAGTATCCCTTTCTTTTGTATGATAAATACAATAAGAAACACGAATATGTTAGAAAGGACTCTGTTATGTTTAATTTTTTTATTATTATGGACGAAAACCTGGGAAATACTATCGCCAGGCATTTTTCCTCAGAGTATCTTAACTATACCATAAATTTTATAATTTCTAAAGAGTTTCCTTCCTTCTCTGATTTCCCAGATTTTTCTCTTGTCTTGTGTGATCTTGATCAAAATATAGAACTTGCAAAAAAATATAATCTTCCAGCCATCGCATTTTCTCACGAAAATAATAAGCAGGAAACTCTGATGGGAACGCCCTGGATGATTTTAGATGCAGATGCACTCAGTCCGTTTTTTCTAAGAGAAGTATATTGCAGACATCATCATATTCCCCTGATGATAACTACAACCTCCCGTTGCACTATTCGTGAACTTACCGTCAAACAACTGCCTGAACTTTTATTGTTACAGAAAGAAAATAAAAATAATCCATCTGGCTGCTTCTTTCCACAAAATTGCTGCACAACTGTTGCTGCAGAAACTTTTCTTTTAGATTATATAAAAAATCAATATAGTTTTTATGGCTACGGAATCTATGGTATTTTCAAAAAAACCGACGACACCTTTCTTGGCATTGCCGGCTTTTCGCCGTTGGAAAATACGGAGGATTATTATGTTGAAATTGGATATTCTATATTAAAAGAATGGCAAAGACAGGGATTTGCATCAGAAGTTCTGCCCGCCCTGCTTCACTTCGAAAAAGAATATCTCTATTTTACAGAAGTCATTACCAGAATTGAAAAGGAAAATATTGCTTCCATTCGACTGGCAAAGAAAAATCTTTTGCGAATCATAATGATTTGATTTGTGGATTTCGTGTAGACGAAAAAAGAATTGTTATAAGTTTGATTTTGTTCCGTTGCGCTAAACATTCCATTCTGCCTAGAAAAACAGGAACTTGGGAAAAACGAGTCCCAAGTTCCTATAGTCAGAATTTCATAGCGCAAAGTCACAAAATGCAATACTTATAACAATTCTTTTTTCTGACTATCATAAATCCACAATTGAGGAGAATGAGGATTAAATACTAATTTGCTGGGGACACAGACGCCGCTTTAGTAGAAGATATTGAGATGAATTGTAGTTAGTCTTGTAAAGAAAAAAGAATAGTTATAAGTTAGATTTTGTTCCGTTGTGCTAAACGCTTCATTTTGCCTCAAAAAACGAAAACTTCGGAAAAACGAGTCCGAAGTTTTCAGAGTCAAAATTCCACAGCGCAAAGTCACAAAATGCAATACTTATAACTATTCTTTTTTCTTTATCATAGTCTTCTTACAATTCAGCATAAAATTTTATTTCAGCGGCTGACTGGATTTGATAACAAATAGTAAATTAGTGATTTTTGTTAGAAAGAGAAGGGGATTCTCCAGAAGATTATGAGAGTTAACCAGAGAAAAAATTCTCCATAAGATAGGAGTCATCTCACATCTGATATGATTTTATACAATCAAGTAAAAAATATCTTCTTCTGGAGATATTCATTCTAACGAAATCCATAGACTTTTGAAGAAACCCCATATTTTCCTCAAACAAAAATACTAATTCTCACCAACTGTGGATTTAGTATAGTCAGAAAAAAGAAATACTGGCATATCCCAGATGCGGCTTCGGAGCGTGTTTAAGATGCGAACGAGCATTTTAAACACAGCGACTATAGAGCAGATGGGATATGCCAGTATTTCTTTTTTCGTCTACACGAAATCTACAAATTAGAATTTAAATGTTTCTTTTATTCCGAGCCATTTCTGATCTTTATCACTTAAAGTAAGTGGAGTTCCATCTTCTAAATGATAGCCTTCTCCGATTGGGGAACCAGGATATTCTCCGACGAGTTTTGGCCATTTAATATCGATTTCAGGGTCGTTCCACGCTAAACCACCTTCATCACCTGGACGGTAGAAGTCCGTACATTTATAACAAAATTCTGCAGTGTCAGATAGAACAAGAAAGCCATGGGCAAATCCTTCCGGGATATAGAATTGTTTATTGTTTTCTGCAGAAAGGATTTCTCCGAACCATTTTCCATATGTTTCAGAGTGACTTCGCAGGTCAACAACGACATCAAAAACGGTACCCTTAATCACACGAACAAGCTTACCCTGTGGATGTTGTTTTTGAAAATGTAATCCACGAAGAACACCTTTAGAAGAAGAAGACTGATTATCCTGAACAAACTCCATTGTCAGTCCTGCTTCTGCCATATCATTTTTATTATATGTTTCCATAAAATAGCCACGAGAATCACCATGTACGGTAGGTTCAATAATACATAAACCTTCGATTCCTCCAACGTTCTTTTTTACTTTAATCTGTCCCAAGAGAGAGACCTCCTTTAATTTTTGTTACTGTATTTTAATTATTTGGTTATTTTAATTATTAAAATTCTTCATTTAAAATCTCAGTTAAATATCTTTGCAGTGCATCTTTCCAGTCAGGAAGAGGTGTAAATCCTGCTTGTATAAGTTTGCTTTTATCGAGCCGGCTGTTAAATGGGCGGGCGGCTTTAGATGCACCGTATTCAGCGGTTGTAACGGGTGTTACAGTAATGTGATTTTCATCATATTCCGTATGACCGAGCGCGACTGCCTGACGAAAGATTTCTTTTGTAAAATCATACCAGCTAATATAACCACCTTCATTGGTGACATGGTAGTAGCCGTATTTTTCGCTTTCAGCCATATCAATAAGAAGTCTTGCCAGGTCAAAGGTGTAGGTTGGTGTTCCAATCTGGTCATTAACGACGGTAAGTTTGTCATGATTTTTGCCGACAGTGAGCATGGTCTTAATAAAGTTTTTGCCATTTCGACCGAATACCCATGCAATGCGGACAATAAAATATTTGTCTAAAGTGTTTGCGACTGCCTGTTCTCCAAGAAGTTTTGACTGACCATATATGTTTAATGGTCTATAATTCTTGCAGTCAGGCTGCCATGGAGTTGTCCCCTGTCCGTCAAAAACATAGTCAGTGCTTAAATAAATCATTTTACAGCCAAGTTTTTTGCAGGCAGAAGCAATGTACTGCGTGCCATCAACATTGATCTTTTTAACGGTGTCCTGTTTATCTGTATCTTCTGCAAGATCAACAGCGGTCCAGGCAGCGCAGTGAATAACAACATCAGGGCAAGTTGTTTCTAAGATTTGATTTACGGCGTCTTTATTCGTAATATCTAATGAAATGTAAGGCATTTTTGTTACAGCGGTATTGTCCTGCACACCAGAATATTCCGGTGCGATATCAGAGCCAATCCCCTCATAACCGCGGGATGCAAGTTCGTTCATGACATCATGCCCCAACTGACCGCAAACGCCTGTTACGAAAAATTTCATATATAATTCCTCTTTCTTATATTTATAAAGTTGAATATGATAAAAATAACTGTTTGTACATGTGTGTGAAAAATGAATTAACGGTTTTTGTACATCTTTTCATAGTAGTCTTGATATTCACCGGAAATAATAGTTTCCCACCATTCTTTATTATCAAGATACCACTGAATTGTCTTTTTTATACCATCGGCAAACTTGGTTTCCGGAAGCCAGCCGAGTTCGTTATGAATTTTTGTAGGATCAATAGCGTAACGCATATCATGGCCTTTTCTGTCTGCAACATAAGTGATGAGGCTTTCTGGTTTTCCAAGTTCTTTACAAATGATTTTTACAATATCGATATTTTTCATTTCGTTATGTCCACCGACATTATAAACTTCTCCGACACGTCCTTTATGGATGATTAAATCAATTGCACGACAGTGGTCTTCTACATAGAGCCAGTCTCGTACATTTTCCCCTTTTCCGTAAACAGGAAGAGGTTTGTCATTTAGCGCATTAGCGATCATAAGCGGAATCAGCTTTTCAGGAAAATGATAAGGTCCGTAATTGTTTGAGCAGCGGCTGATTGTCACAGGCAGTCCGTAAGTTCTATGATAAGCAAGAACTAATAAGTCTGCTCCTGCTTTAGAGCTACTGTATGGAGAGCTGGTATGAATCGGTGTTTCTTCTGTGAAGAAAAGATCCGGGCGGTCTAAAGGAAGATCGCCATAAACTTCATCGGTACTTACCTGATGATATCGTTTGATGCCGAATTTGCGGCAGGCATCCATAAGGACGGCAGTTCCTTTAATATTGGTATCTAAGAAAACTTCAGGATTTTCGATAGAACGATCAACATGGCTTTCAGCCGCAAAGTTTACTACCATGTCAGGATGTTCTTCCTCAAACAGCTTGTATACAGCTTCTCTGTCAGTAATGCTCTCTTTTACAAAGCGGAAGTTTGGATTATCCATTACCGGTTCTAATGTAGAGAGATTCCCTGCATAAGTCAGACAGTCTAAACAAATGATCCGGTAATCAGGATATTTGTTTAACATATGAAAAATAAAGTTGCTTCCAATAAATCCGGCACCGCCGGTTACAATAATAGTCATAAATAAATACTCCTTTTAAATAAATGATGTTAGAGTCAAAAGGTATTTGCCCCTAACTTGATGTTACGAATTACTCTGTAGCTAACGATGCTCCCGTAATTCTGAAACATCAAAATCTGCTGTATTTAATATAAATTTTCCTGATATTTTCCATCTAAAACATCTTTTAAATACTGACCGTATTCATTCTTTTTTAATACCTCATAAACTTTGAGAACTTCATCTTTAGAAATCCAACCATTTAAATAAGCGATTTCTTCAAGACAGGCAATCTTACGATGCTGATGCTGCTCCATTGTTTTTACAAAGTTTGTAGCATCAACAAGACTTTCATGTGTTCCCGTATCAAGCCAGGTAAATCCCTGTCCTAAAAGTTCAACATTTAATGAGTGATTTTCTAAATAAATACGATTTAAATCTGTAATTTCTAATTCACCTCTGGCACTTGGCTTCAGATTCTTTGCATATTCTACAACACGATTGTCATAGAAATACAGGCCAGTCACACAGTAATTACTCTTTGGATGTTCCGGTTTTTCTTCAATAGAAACAGCCTTTCCATTACGGTCAAATTCAACAATACCGAAACGTTCCGGATCATCAACATAATAACCAAAAACAGTTGCCCCATTACCATTCTCTGCATTTTTGACAGCGGCACAAAGACGCTTCTTTAAACCATGTCCGGCAAAAATATTATCACCGAGAACCATAGCTACAGTATCATTTCCAATAAACTCCTCTCCGATAATAAATGCCTGTGCCAGTCCATCAGGGCTTGGCTGTACAGCATAAGACAGATTTACCCCGAACTGACTTCCGTCTTTTAATAATTCTTTAAAACGAGGGGTATCCTGTGGTGTGGAAATAATTAAGATATCTCGAATCCCCGCATTCATTAAAACAGACATCGGATAATAAATCATCGGCTTATCATAAATAGGAAGTAATTGTTTAGAAGTTACCATGGTAAGAGGATAGAGGCGTGTGCCAGAACCTCCTGCTAAAATAATACCTTTCATTATACATTCTCCTTCTCTTGTGTCATAACGATACCATAATTATAAAAGATGCCCTAAGGGCACCTTCAAGTGTTTTTTTTTGCTATTTCATTCATTGGGGGAAACAGACGAAAAAAGAAATCATATCATATCCCATCTGCTCTGTAGTCGCTGTGGTTAAGATGCTTATCCGCATCCTAATCACGCTCCGAAGCCGCATCTGGGATATGATATGATTTCTTTTTTCTGTGTTTTGGTTCCAAAAGGAATGAATTCAATAGTTTTTGAGGAGAGAATGAGGAGAGGTCAGGAGTCTGCTACTTACTCTCTTCGCTATGCTGAAGCTTTTTTCAAGTTTCACTGATGATAAGATGATACTGCAATTTATCGCTGTACATGATACATTTTCCGAGTAAGCAGTAGTCTTCTGACCTCTCCCCCTTATCCCTCCCAAAGACTATTGAATTCATTCCTTCTGAAGCCAACACACAGAAAATAAAAAGAATAGACTATAGCAAATGTAATGTGAGAGCAAGTAAAAATGCCGAACAGGCATTTTCTACGCAGTGATATCTTTACATTTGCTATAGTCTATTCTTTTTATTTTCGTCTGTTTTCTCTCAATGAATTAAATAGTAATAAAAATCCCGGCGTCTTTTGTAATAGTGAAGCCATCTTCTGTTTTTTTTCTTACATAATTTCGAAATTCTTTGTAGTGGTCAATGATATACTGGTTTTGATTGCCATGGCAGGACAGAACGTAAGATATTAAGGTTTCCGGTTCTGTAACATGGAGGGAGTCCTCATAGGATAACCATTTTATATTTTGAAAATATGGAGCAAGAAGATCTGCACCGTTTTCTTTTCCAAAACGTTCAAAAAGCCGGTCTGCTGAAAGAACAATGCGGTCATCGAATTCTGAGACAAGCTCATTGATTTCTTTCATGTGAGCTGCGCCGTAGGTACTGCATACAAAAGTACCGCCTGTTTTTAGTACGCGGGAAATTTCTTCAAAAACAGAGGTAAGATTTTTGCAGTAAAATAAAATATGATTGGCAATGACAAGATCAAAGCTGTTATCAGGATATGGAATCCGCTCGCAGTCAAAAACCTGGAAATCAAAGCGGGATGTTTTTACATTTGCATGAATGGCACGCCGGGTATCACGAAGCATTCCTTCTGAAATATCTGAAAGAACGACATGGAGCTGTTTTGGAATTTTTTCTTTATTTTCAAGCCATAAAGAACCATCACCGCAGCCAATCTCAAGAACGGTCGAATGTTCTGCCATGTGGCATTGATCAAAGATCCAGGGAAACCAGCCTTGTGTGTTCGTGCTGTATTTATTATGAAGCTGAATACGTGCGGAAATATTGGATGCATTCTGATACTGGTTTTTCATACTTTTTTCCATACCGGTAAGATGAATCAGCTTAAGCATCTGACTCCAGTTTACACTGTGTTCTTCTTCAATTGCTTTGGAGGTATCCTGAATCGCACGTTCTACTAGCTGGAGCTGCTCTATTTTATCCTGAACAAGTTTTCTTTGTAGTTTCAAGGCATCTGCCATAAAATGATAGTCAGAATCGTTGATCGTCATTTCCCGGATATCATCCAGTGAAAATCCCAGATATTTTAATAGAAGAATCTGTTGCAGGCGGGCAAAATCTTCATCGGAATAGAAGCGCGCCCCATAAGGAGTCAGATAAGAAGGCTTTAAAATATTGTGGGCATCATAATACCGTAAGGTTTTCTTGGTGATATGAGCCATTTTTGCAAATTCTCCGGATGAATAAAAACCATCTTTTTTCATAAATAGCATCTCCTTAGTTTGGTGTGTTTTTAAAAGTATATCATGAGATATTTTGTCCTGCAATGTGTGGAATCTATGCTTTGTTTATCTTTTTACGGAGGTATTCTTGAAAGTTATGGTTAAAGACATTAGAAACTGCTATAATTAAAAAAGTATCAGTGTATTATTTTTGAAGAGCATTCAAACATTCAAAGTATTAAAAATTCTACTTATCATTCCTTCTGTTTTGTGATAGAATAAAAAACTATGCGTAAAAATTTTAGACAAAATAAAAGGAGAGTTAAAAATGAATTCAGAGAATGCATTTAAAAAACTTGGACAGAAACTTATGAATGGTGAGATCACACCGGAAGAACATGTAAAAGAATATAATAAGCTTTTAAGAGAGCTGGCAGAGAAATATGATTCTCAATGGCGCCCGCATGAACATATCTAACATATAGGTATTCTTGGAGTTCTTTTGTGAAACGAAATACTAAAATCAAGTATTAAAATCAAGTAAAAAAAGATTTTGAGAGTACCTATGTAGACAGGGGAGGTTTCTATAGGAAATATCTTATAGAGAAATTTGAATATGAAAAAAATTTTATTGGAAAAACTTTTAGAAAAATGCAGAGAACAAACTTATCAAAAACAGTATGAGTACATTATGAATCTGCTGGAGGAAGAGAAGATTAAGCCGGTGAAGGCTTCCAGATTGAATGGAAAGAGTCCGGCTCTTTATCGTGAGTACTGGGTATTGGAAGAAAAGAAGGACTATAGCACTTATATTGAAGAATTAAGATATGAGATTGTTCCGGATATTTCTGTAGATTATTATTTAAGACATTTAGAAAGTTATGAAGCAGACAGGACATGGGTGCTTGAGTTAAATCAATATTTGAAAAATAAAAAAAAGACACTTCAGTTTAAAGTATCGGTAAATGAACGCAGTTTTGAAATCTGGGGACAGGAGAAGTTCTTATCTAGAGGACAGGGAAAGCGTATTTTGAATCGGTGTGGACTGGAGCTGTCTTTTTTTAATATTTACGAGACGACAGAACCGCTTGCATATTATTCACTTACAAGAAATATTCCGCAGAATTTGTTAATATTAGAAAATAAAGATACTTTTTTTAGTATGCGTCGTCATCTTTTGGAAGGAAATGAGGAGATACTTGGAATAAAGATTGATACGTTGATTTATGGAGCTGGAAAGGGGATTTTTCGAAGCTTTGAAGATTTTGACTTGTGTGTGGAACCTTATATGCAGGCGGAAGGAAACCAAATATTTTATTTTGGAGATCTGGACTATGAAGGTATTGGAATTTATGAGAATTTAGCTGAGCTTTTTAATGAAGAGTGGAAAATCATTCCGTTTATGGCCGGATATGAGAAGATGTTAGATAAAGCTGTGAAGGCTGTCAGTATTCCAGAGACGAAAGAGAGGCAAAATAGAAATATAAAAAATATTTTCTTTTCTTATTTTTCAACAGAACGAATAAAGCAGATGAAAGAAATTTTGGAAAAGGGAAGATATGTTCCACAGGAAATTTTAAATATTTCAGATTTTTAGTTAGATGGAGAAAAAATATGCAGTATGAATTTTTGAAGAATTTCCCCCGGAGAATGAAAAATGTAGGTTTGTATGCAGTCATTGTTCAAAACAGTGTTCAGAAATTATCGTGGAAACAGTATGGATTTACAAAGTTCGATGAGCAGATAAATCTTTTATTTATCGTATTACTTTATATTATGGAACAATCGTTAAAAGAAGAAAAGTGTACGATGGATGATATAGCAACATATATAGATACGATTAATGTGCAGTATATGCAGAAAGATATTTCATATGAGCAATGCAGGAAGCTGGGGGATTTTATTGTAAATACAGTGTTGTCTAATGAGGGGCGGCCTATATATTTTGATGGATATCATTTTGAAAAAAATGCATATGAAAAAATGCAGATCAGTTATGTAGCAAATAAAATTGTTTATATAGAAAACGAAGTGAGAAGAACATCATATTATCTGACGGATGATGGATATAATCTGCTTTTATCAACTTTGGAAATAGAAGACAATATGAAGTTTAATATTCATGAAATTATTTTTCGGCTTCATCTGGAAAAGCAGAGTTATGATAAGGCAGTGGATGATATAAAAAACGTATTTAATCTAATGCGGATACAGTTTCAGAAAGTTCAGGAAGCCATGAGGCAGATCCGAAGAAATGCGTTAAATTATTCTGTAAAAGATTATGAAGAAATTTTATTAGGAAATTTAAATACGATTACAGATACAAAAAAGAAGTTTCAAAGTTATAGAGAGATGATTCAGATGCGTGTGAAAGATTTAGAGGAGGAAAATATTAATATACGCAAGTTAGATAAAAAAGAGAAGCAGGATTTAAATAATCTTAAGATTATTGAGAAATATCTGACAAGAGTTCTTGACGAGCATCAAAAGATTTTAAATAGTCATTTTGATTTGAAAATATTGTATACAGAGGAACTGGAACGCTTATCACAAGCAAGATTAATACAACGTTTTTCGATACGAAAAGATTTTTATGATAAGGTATTGCAAAAACCAGCTTCATTAGAAAATATGGATATGTTTTTCCGACCCCTTTTCAATAAAAAACCAGAGAAAATTTATAATTTGAACAAAGCATTTTCTTATGAGAAATCTGTCGGTATATCAGAGGATAAAGATATAGAGGAGGAACTGGATTTTGATGAGGAAGCTTTTCAAAAAGAAAAAGAAGAAAAACTGCGAAAGAAGTTGTTAGTCTATGAGAAAAGTCTTCGATATCTGCTTGAAAGAGCATCGGTTACAGGGAAGATTTCTCTAGGAGAGTTAAAAGAAAGGATAGAAGCTTACCCGGAAGAAAAAGAGATTTTTATACCGAATGTAGATGTGTTTAAAGAAATTATGGTGGAACTGATCCGCAACCGTATTATTGATATTGCTGCATTGAAAAAAGAAAAAAGTGAATATATTCAGGAACAGCCGGGAGGATTTCAGCTTAATGAAATGCTTTTAAAATTGGTAGAAGAGATTCCTGAAAATAGTAAGATAAGATTGATTAAAGCAGAGCGGTTAGAAGAGGAAGAGGCGATTGTTTTTTTAGGGATAAGAGATGAGAAGAACCAATACAGATCCATACGATGTTCAAATGTTTTGATATATATAGAGTGTTGATCTGTACGGGATAACAGCGCAAAATAGGAGTAGGAACAATGGCATACACAATAGAAGATATTAAAAAGAGTCAAGAAATATTTTATTATCTTTTAGAGCATCATGAGCTTCGGGAAGAAGAGGAGCAGATATTATATAAGGCATACACAGAGGAAGAAAATGTCCAGAATATTGTAAAGTCACAGGGAGAAACCGCTTCTTGTGATATTGAGCGGTATGGAAACATTATTTACCTGATTCCAAGGGAAAATAATAATTTTCTTGGATATTCCAAAGCGGAATTAAAAAAAGAATTATGTAAATCGGCAGGGACAAACAAAGATTATTATTTATCACAGTTTACGATTCTGACTTTGTTATCGGAATTTTTTGATGGGGAGGGAGACAGCAGCAGAGCAAGAGAATATATTCGTTCCGGTGAGCTGATGAATATTTTATCAGAACGTTTAAGAGAAGGCGCTACTTACGAAGAGGAACATAAAGAAGATAATGATGAAGAAATCGATACGGCAGGAATTTCCTTTTTGGATCTGTGGCATGCATATGAAGCATTGAAATCAGATGATCGAGGGTCTCATGCTAAGACAACAAAAGAAGGGTTTATTTATAATATACTTCTTTTTTTACAGAAGCAGGGTTTGATCGAATATGTGGAAAGGGATGAGGTGATAAAGACAACAAGAAAACTGGATAGTTTTATGGATTGGAATCTTTTGAATCAGAATAATTATCGTAGAGTGAAAAATGTACTGGGGGTAATTGAAAATGAGCAAAATTAATGCAGTTCGGTTTATTAACCTCAATTATAATAATAATGCTATAAAAATTAATGATGAATGTATGCAATTTAATGGAAAGAGTACGCTTCTTTCATTAAGAAATGGTGGCGGTAAAACGGTTCTTGTTCAGATGATGACAGCCCCATTTGTTCACAGAGGAAAGCAAAAAACGAAGGATAGACCTTTTGAGAGTTATTTTACGACAGCAAAGCCTTCTTTTATTCTTGTTGAGTGGCTGCTTGACGGAGGAGCAGGCTATGTTCTTACAGGGCTGATGATTCGAAAAAATCAGGAGATAAGCGAAGAAAAGACAGATGCACTTGAAATAACGGCTATAATTAGTGAATACAAAGAGCCTTGTATGTATGACATTTATCATTTGTCGGTGGTAGAGAAGAATGAAAATACAATGAAATTAAAAAGTTATCATTCCTGTAAAAAACTTTTTGAAGAGTATAAAAGAGATAGGAAAAATGCATTTTTTTGTTACGATATGAGTAGTCCGGCACAGTCGAGACAATACTTTTACAAGCTGCAGGAGTACCAGATTAATTATAAAGAATGGGAAACGATCATAAGAAAAGTAAATGTAAAAGAGTCCGGTTTATCAGAATTGTTCAGTGATTGTCGGACGGAAAAAGAACTGGTAGAAAAATGGTTTTTAGAGGCCGTTGAAAGCAAGCTGAATAAGGATGAAAATCAGATTAAAAAATTTCAGGAAATTCTTCAGAAATATGCCGGAAAATATAAAAATATTAAGGAGCAGTTAAAAAGACGGGATACGATTCAAAAATTTAAAGAAGAAGCAGTGGAAATTCAGGCAGGAGCAGAAGAGTTTCTTTCTAGGGAACAGGAAAGGGAAGAGCAGGAGAAATTAATTGCTGCTTTTATAGAAGAATTAAATATACTATGTGAGAAAGCGGAAACGGAACAAAAAGCGCTGATACAGGAAAAAGAAAAACAGGAACAGGAGCTTGAACTTATAAAATACGAAGAATTATCCTGCGAATATCATGAGAAAAACAGAGAAAAAAGCAATCATGTAAGTAATCGTGAAATGATAGATTTAGAGAAGGAAAGTCTGTGTAGAAAACGTGAAAAAATACAGAAAAAAGTAAATATATTCTGTTGCGCGAAGCAGCAGGAAATGGTGGATGAAGACAGGCAGGAGTGGGAAATAAGAAAAGAAAAAGCCGCCATTGTCAGGGAACGAGAAGAAGATTTAGAGCCGGAAAGAAACAGAATTGGTGGATTACTATGCAATTATTATAGAAAACAGATAGAAGATAATAAAGAGCGGCAAATTAAGATAAGTAATCAAAAGATTCAGATAAAGGATGATGTGGCGCAGCAGAAAGAACGTTTAGAAAACTATCGGGAAGAAATAAAAAAGATCATAGAACAAAAAGGTGGCCTGCGAAGCCTGGTTAGAAATTATGACAATACGGAAATAAAGTACAATACACGTTACAAAGAAAATCTTTCAAGAAATATACTCGGAATTTATGAGCCAGGAATGCTTGAAATAAAACAGGAAACTTATGAACAGGAAGTAAAAAAATCACTTCAGGAAAATAAAAAAAAGAAAGAAAAATTACAAAATACAAATGAAGAGATTTATAAAAAAGAAAGGATGTTAGAGGAAAAAAAGGAACAGTATATTCAAAAAAACGTAGAAATAGAACAAACAATAGAAGAAAAGAACAGTTATGAACAGGAAATAGAAGAAAGAAAAGATATTCTGAAGTATCTGGAGCTGCCACAGGAAAAACTGTTTGCCAGAGAAGAGATTCTTCATAAAGCCTGGGGGAAAATAGAAGAGTTAGAGGACAGGAAAAGAAAATTAGAAAAAAAAGAAGATATTATTCGAAAGGAACATAAATTATTAACCAGTGGACGTGTAATGGAACTTCCGGAAAATCTCAGAGAAGAATTTGAGAAGTTCGACATCCCGGTCATTTATGGGATGGAATGGCTGAAAAAGAATGGATTTGGTGAAGAAAAAAACAAAAGAATCGTGAGTAAAAATCCTTTTTTACCTTATTCACTTATATTAACACAACAAGAGTTAAAAAAGCTTTCAGAGAAAAAGGGTGAAACATATACCTCATTTCCGATACCGATCATAGAAAGAGAACATCTTGAATCGATAGAGTTAGATTTGACAAAATCTTTTATAAAAATGAATGGTATCCATTTTTATATTTTGTTTAATGAGAATCTTCTTGATGAAGAAAAAATGCAGGAGATGATAACACAGAAACAAAAAGAAGCAGAAGCGGTTAAAGAAAGTATACAAATCTGCAAACAGGAATATGAAGATTATTTTCATCGTTTTGAGCAGATAAAAGGTCAGAAAATAACTGAAAAATTATGGGAAGATATTCAGAAAAAACTGCAAAAGCTTGAAAAAGAAAAAAAAGAAAGCTATCAGGAGGTACAGCAGGAAAGAGAAAATCTTCAATCATTAAAGGAAAGTTTTGAAAAGCTGCAAAAATTGATTCAGGAATCAGAGCGGATGATCGAAATTCAAAAAGAACGGACAAAAGAATTTGAAGAATTGAGAAAAGAATACTCTGCATACGAAAAAAATAATAAAAAACTTCAGGAATGTGAGGAAGAGGAAAAACGTTTAGAGAACCGGCAGAATCTTACGGAGGAAAAAATAAATATCCTGGAAGAAAAATACAGAGAATTTGGCACACAGGAAAACATTTTATTTAGGGAAAACGAAACACTTCAAAACACATATCAGAAATTTGCCGGATATCAGAAAGCAGGAAAAAATACAGAGACAAATTCCTTTTTGGATGAGGAAGAACTGTTTAAATTAGAAGCCAGATATGAGGCAATTACAGCGGAAATCTCACAGGAATTAAAAGATTTAGAAGCAGAGGAAGAGAAAGCACTGGCACGTTATCATAAATCCGCAGAAGAATTAGAGGAACTAAGCCAGAAATATAATTTGAAAAAGTCTGCATGGGAAAATGTTCTTTATGATAAAAAAGAAAAACTGCATCAGGAAGTAGAATTAGAAGACTGCAGCAGAAAAATAGAAATAAAAAAAGCACTGCTAACGGAAGAAGATAAAAAGATAGGAATATTGGACAGCCGTTTAGAAGATCTTTCAAAGCGGATTATATCAGAATGTGCAAAGAAAGGACCTTTAGCAGAAGAAAAAATTCGTCAGATTGATTTAAAAAGTGCGCAGAATCAGGCAATATATCAAATCAAAGAATTAGAGAAGAAAAAAGATATCCAAGATAAAAAAATGCAGAGCTACCAGGAAAATCTTACCGCACTTTCTGAATATAATAACTTCTTAGCAGGAAAAGAAATTCATTTTGAACAGGACTTTGAAAAAATGAATGCAAAAGAATTACGAGATTTTAAAGGAATCTTAATCAGAGATTATAACGATATAAATCGATATGTTCAAAAATGCAGAGAAAATCTGGCACAGATATTAAACAAAGCTGCAAGGCAGGAAGCTTTTCAAGATGCAAGCTATAAAACACCATTAGAAAATATGCTGAAAATCTGTGATGATGCAGATAAAGTTTTACAACAGCTCAATGTTACGATAGCATCCTACGACTCTTTAATGAAACAACTGGAAGTAGATATTTCGATGGTTGAATCAGAAAAGAAAAATGTCACAGAACTTTTGCAGGATTATATTCAAAATATCCATAAAAATCTTGCGCGGATAGGCAGTAACTCTACAATAAAAATCAGAGAAAAATCCTTGAAAATGTTAAAAATAACCTTGCCTGTCTGGGAAGATAACGAAAAATTATATAATCTTCGTCTCAGTGATTTTGTGGATGAAATCACTGAAGAAGGAATACACTTATTTGAAAACAATGAAAATGCGCAGGAATATATTGGAAGAAAAGTTACGAGTAAAAACTTATATGATACTGTAGTAGGGATTGGAAATGTACAGATTCAGCTTTATAAAATTGAAGAACAGAGAGAACGACAGATAAGCTGGAATCAGGTAGCAAGAAATTCAGGAGGAGAAGGATTCCTGTCGGCATTTGTTATTCTCTCAAGTCTGTTGGATTATATGAGGAAAGATGATTCTGATATATTCATGGATATGCATGAAGGAAAAGTACTCTTGATGGATAATCCATTCGCACAGACCAATGCAGAACATCTTTTAAAACCATTAATGAATCTTGCCGAAAAAACGAATACACAATTAATTTGTCTCACCGGACTGAGCGGAGAATCTATTTATAATCGATTTGATAATATTTATGTATTGAATCTTATAGAAGCGCATCTGCGGAATGGAATACAATATCTCCGTTCCGAGCATAAAAAAGGAGAAGAAAAAGAAGTAGAAACAATATTACCAACACATATAGAAATAGAACAGATGCTTTTTTAAATACTAATTTGTAGATTTCGTGTAGACGAAAAAAGAAATAATACCATATCCCATCTGCTCTGTAGTCGCTGTGTTTAAAATGCTCGTCCGCATCTTAAACACGCTCCGAAGCCGCATCTGGGATATGGTATTATTTCTTTTTTCTGACTATATAAAACTCACAGTTGGTGAGAATTGGTATTTTTGTTTAAGGAAAACATGGGGTTTCTCCAAAAGTCTATGGATTTCGTTAGAATGAATATCTCCAGAAGAGGATACTTTCTTACTCGATTGTATAAAAATTATATCAGATGTGAGATGACACCCACCTCTGTCTCCTACCTTCTGGAGAATTTTTTCTCTGGTTAACTCTCATAATCTTCTGGGCAATCCCCTTCTCTTTCCAACAGAAATAATTAATTTGCTATTTGTTATCAAAACCAGACAGCCGCTGAAACAAAATTTTATGCTGAATTGTAGGAAAGCTATGGTAAAGAAAAAAGAATTGTTATAAGTATTGCATTTTGTGACTTTGCGCTATGGCATTCTGACCATAGGAACTAGGGACTCGTTTTTCCCAAGTTCCTGTTTTTCTGGGCAGAATGGAATGCTTAGCGCAACGGAACAAAATCAAACTTATAACAATTCTTTTTTTCTTTAGAAGACGAACTACAATTCAGCTCAATATCTTCTACTAAAGCGGCGTCTGTGTCCCCAGCAAATTCGTATTTCCAATTTATCTTGACAAATCTATGGATATGAATTATAGTGGTACTGAATGATACTACTTATTGATAAATTGTTGTTATTTACAGTCAAAGACAGAATGTGAGGACCTTATGGATAACGTAGAATTACTCATGAGTTTTGGCCTTACGAGACAGGAAGCTAGAGTATATATTCTTCTTTTAGGGGAAGGTGCACTTAGTGGCTATGAGGCAGCGAAGCGGCTTGGTATTTCCCGTTCGAATGCATATGCGGCACTGGCAGGTTTAGTAGATAAGGGAGCAGCTTATGTGGCAGAAGAACAGGCGGTGCAGTATCATGCGGTTTCTATTAAGGAGTTCTGTTCAAACAAGCTTCATTATATGGAAGAACTGTCAGAAACACTGGAACGCCAGATTCCGAAGCAGAAGCAGGAAGATGCGAAGTATCTTACGATACGGGGAAGAAGGCATATAGAGGATAAGTTTCGAAATATGCTTAAGGAAGTGAAAGAACGAGTATATCTCTCGGTATCTGCTTCTGTAGCAGATTTGTTTAGAGAAGAATTAGCAGAATTGACGGCACAGAATAAAAAGGTAGTTCTTTTAACTGATGAACAGTATATATTGGATGGAGCGATTATTTATTACGCAGGAAAGAGAAGTTTTGCATCTGGGCATACAGGATGTGAGGAGACTGTGGATGGGCAGATTCGTCTTATTACAGATTCAAGTTATGCACTTACCGGAGAACTCCAGGATGAAGAGACTTCTGCCTGCCTTTATTCAGCGAATCCTAATCTGGTAAGGCTGTTAAAGGATGCACTGGCGAATGAGATTAAACTCATTGAGATAGAAGGAAAAAGTAAAGATATAGATAAGGAAGGATAATAGAGATGGAAAAGAAACCATTTGTTACAAAGGAACAGTTAGAGAAAATCGTAGAGAAATATCCTACACCATTTCATTTATACGATGAAAAGGGGATTAGACAGACAGCACGCGATTTATATAAGGCATTTTCATGGAATGAAGGATTTAAAGAGTATTTTGCAGTGAAAGCAACACCTACTCCTGCAATTCTTAAGATTTTAAAGGAAGAAGGATGTGGAACAGACTGTTCTTCTTTAACAGAGTTAATGATGAGCGACCGTTGTGGATTTGCTGATGGTAATTCCATTATGTTCTCATCTAATGAAACACCGGCAGAAGAATTTATCCTTGCAAAGAAGTTAGGAGCAATTATTAACTTAGATGATATTACACATATTGATTTCTTAAAGGATGCCTGTGGTATTCCGGAAAGAATCTGCTGCCGTTACAATCCAGGCGGATATTTCTCTCTTGGAACAGACATCATGGATAACCCAGGAGATGCCAAGTATGGAATGACAAAGCCACAGATTTTTGAGGCATTTAAGCGTCTTAAGAGAGAGGGTGTAAAGGAATTTGGTATCCATTCTTTCTTAGCAAGTAACACAGTATCTAATGAATACTATCCTGCATTAGCAGCGATTTTATTTAATCTTGCAGTAGAGTTAAAAGAGAATCTTGGTGTTCATATCGGATTTATCAACTTATCAGGCGGGGTAGGAATCCCTTACACACCGGATAAAGAGCCAAACGATATTTTTGCGATCGGTGAAGGGGTTCGTAAAGCTTACGAAGAGATATTAGTTCCTGCAGGAATGGGAGATGTAAAGATCTTTACAGAACTTGGACGTTTCATGCTTGCGCCACACGGACATCTTGTAGTAAAAGCAATTCATGAGAAACATACTTATAAAGAATACATCGGTGTAGATGCCTGCGCAGCGAACCTTATGCGTCCTGCTATGTACGGTGCTTATCATCACATCACAGTTATGGGTAAGGAGAATGAACCATGTGACCATACTTATGATGTTGTCGGTTCCCTTTGTGAGAACAATGATAAATTCGCAATTGACAGAAAGCTTCCGAAGATTGATATGGGAGACTTACTCGTACTTCATGATACGGGAGCACATGGATTTGCGATGGGATATAATTATAATGGACGTTTAAAGAGTGCGGAGATTCTTTTACAGGAAGATGGAAGCACAAGAATGATCCGTCGTGCGGAGACACCGGAAGATTACTTCGCAACAATTGAGGGATTTGATTTTTAAATTCTAGTTTGCTCAGGCAAACGAGACGCCCACTGAAAGGGTTGATTAAGACAGACGAACCGTGAAAAATTCCAATATAGAAAATGGACTATCGGAGCAGCAAAAATGCTCCGCTGCATTTTTGCTGCTCCGATAGTCCATTTTCTATATTGGAATTTTTCACGGTTCTGTTTTCTTGGAAGACCTTTCAGTGGGCTGTTTTTTGGCTGGAGAAAGCTAGAATTTTCTCAGTTTGTGTGAATCTCCAAACTGGTGTAAAATAGAATTACCCAGTTTGGAGATTTATTTTATCTCAGTCGAGAAGACTCCCACCTCTTTCAGGTGGTGAGAAACAGAACGATTTGTAGGAAGCTTATAAAGAGTACAGGAAAGGATATATGATTGATGAGTGAAAAGTTACTGACTGCCAAAGAAGCGGCTGAAATATTAAAGGTAAGAAAGAATACAGTGTATGATATGATTAAGCGTGGAGATTTGAAAGCTTCAAAGCTTGGAAAACAGCTGAGAATTCGTCAGGGAGATCTGGAATTTTATATTCAGTATGGAAGTCAGGCAAAGGTTTATCAAGAGGGAAATTCAGAGCAGAAAAATAATATCGAAAAAGTTGAATTTGAAAGGAATGCGCAGAATAGAACAGAGAAAAATGTAATGGCAAATCCGGGTTCTGGTCAGACTGGCATGTGTGATCAGATTATTATCTGTGGGCAGGATATGGTTCTTGATTTATTAGCGAATCGTTTAAACCAGTGTATTGGGGAGAATGTATTTCGTTCTTATAAAGGAAGTTATAATGCATTATACGCAATGTACCAGGGAGAGGTGAATGTTGCAACAGCGCATTTATGGCATGGAAAAACGAACAGTTACAATATTCCGTACATCAGCAGTATGCTACCGGGAACCGACATTGTTGTTTTACATCTTTTAAAAAGAAAGCAGGGTTTTTATGTGCAGAAAGGAAATCCTAAAAACATCCAGTCTTTTGAGGATTTAAAAAGATCAGATATCACAATCGTGAATCGGGAACCGGGAAGTGGTGTAAGAGTTCTTATTGATGAAAAGCTGCGACAGGCAGGAATTCCTACACAGGAAGTAAATGGATATCAGGATATAGTGAGTTCTCATCTAGAAGCGGCTGCGGCAGTAAACAGAGGTGATGTGGATGTGGCGGTAGGAAGCGAGAAGCATAGTCTGTCTGTACCGGGGATAGATTTTCTTTTTATACAGGAAGAAAGTTATGATATGGTTATCCGTAAAGAAGATTTCACCAAAAAACCTTACCAGAAAATGATAGAAATCATTCGTTCTCCTGAATATCAAAAAGAAGTAGCCGGACTTGGTGGGTATAATGTAGAAAATATGGGAAAAATTATTTATTCTGATTTAATTCAGTGACCAATGATAGACTCTCTTCGCTGGCGTCAGCTTTCGGGGCATTCTTGAATTAGTAAATTAAAAATTATTAGCAATACTAAAAAATTGTTAGATTCATGTTGCATATTTATTGACAAAATATGGCATATGAAATATAATGCAAAAGAACAATACAAAACGTTACAAAACATTATAAAACGAGGAGAGAGTTATGAGAAACATGAAGTTCGTGAAGAGAATTGGTGCTGTAGCTTTGGCAGTATGTATGGTTTTATCCTGTGCAGGATGTGGAGGCGCATCGAATAAGGGAGCATCAGAAGGAACAACAGAAGTTACAACCGAAGGAGGAAAGAGCAAGATTCTTGTGGCAGCAGCGGCAAGTCTTCAGGCTACATTTGATAATGAACTGATTCCGTTGTTCGAGAAAGAGAATCCAGAAATAACGGTAGAAGGAACTTATGCAAGTTCTGGAGATTTACAGCAGCAGATTGAATCTGGGTTAGATGCCGATGTATTCTTTTCCGCAGCAACATCTAATATGGATACATTGACAGAGGAGAAACTTATCGATAAAGATACGGTAGTTGATCTGTTAAAGAATGATGTTGTGCTGATTACACCGAAAGATTCTAAGCTGGGAATCAAGAGTTTTAAGGATATTACAAAGGCAGACACGATTGCAATTGGTGATCCGGAGAGTGTACCAGCAGGTAAATACGCAAAAGAAATTCTTACCAATCTTGGTGTTTATAATGAAGTAGAGAAGAAGGCAAGTCTTGGAGCTAGTGTAACAGAAGTGTTAAGCTGGGTAGCAGAAGGCAGTGCAGATGCAGGTATTGTATATGCAACAGATGCACAGACCGAGAATACCAATGGCGATGATAAAGAGGTAGAAGTAGTAGCAACGGCAGAAGACTCTATGATGCAGACACCGGTAGTTTATCCAGTAGGTGTCGTATCTGCTTCTGCCCATAAAGACGAAGCGAAAGCTTTTGAAGATTTCCTTCAGACAGATGAAGCGAAAGCTATTTTAGAAAAAGCAGGATTCACAATAAATAAGTAACACGTAATAAGTAATATATCATAAGTAATAAAAAGACAGGCTGGTATATATGACAATAGATTTATCACCAATTATTATATCTTTAAGGACAGCTACACTCAGTATTATTGTTACATTTTTTCTGGGAGTAGCTGCAGCCCAGCTTGTTTTCCGTCTGAAGAGTAAGACGATGAAAACAATATTAGATGGGCTATTTACCCTGCCGCTCGTGTTTCCGCCAACAGTGGCAGGATTTTTTTTACTATATATTTTCGGGATGCGAAGACCAATCGGTAAGTTTTTTATTGAATATTTTGCTGTCAAGGTTGCCTTTTCATGGGGAGCAACTGTTTTAGCTGCAGTTGTTATCTCGTTTCCGCTAATGTACCGGGCAGCAAGAGGGGCTTTTGAACAGGTAGATCCAGATGTACTTTCTGCAGGAAGGACAATTGGAATGAGTGAATGGAAGATCTTCTGGAAAGTACAGCTTCCGATTGCCTGGCCAGGAGTTATCTCCGGGGCGGTACTCGCCTTTGCCAGAGGATTAGGAGAGTTTGGGGCAACAGCAATGATTGCCGGTAATATCAAGAGAAAGACAAGAACACTGCCACTTGCGGTATATTCCGCTGTCGCATCAGGTAACATGAAGGAAGCAGGGGAGTATGTAGCGGTTCTTGTATGTATTTCCTTTATTGTAGTCATATGTATGAATTATTTTTCTATGGAGAAGAAAGGCTAGAACTATGGCATTATCTGTTCACATAAAAAAGAAGTTAAAAGATTTTGAATTAGCGGTTGACTTTGATATGGAGGAAGGAATTGTTGGATTTCTTGGTTCTTCCGGGTGTGGGAAGAGTATGACTTTAAAATGTATTGCCGGAATAGAAACACCCGATGAAGGAAGTATTGTCCTTGATGGTGAAGTGTTATTTGATAAGAAAGCAGGGATTGATCTTTCACCACAAAAACGTAAAGTCGGATATCTATTTCAAAATTATGCACTATTTCCGCATATGACAGTACGACAGAATATTGAAGCAGGACTGGAAGCATCGGGAAAGTCAAAACAGGAAAAAAAAGATATCGTAGAACGCCTTCTGGAACAGTTTCATATAAAAGAATTAGAAAATTCGTATCCGGTTCGTATTTCAGGAGGGCAGCAACAGAGGGCGGCACTGGCTCGTATGATGGCAGCAGAGCCAAAGTTTCTGTTATTAGACGAACCCTTTTCAGCATTAGATACCTATTTGAAAGAAAAATTGATGCAGGAAATGATGACCTATCTTAGTCAGTTTAAAAAAGGGGTTATCATGGTATCCCACAGTAGAGATGAAGTATATCAGATGTGTACTGACACAGCAATCATGCATCAGGGAATCTTAGAAACTGTCGGAAAAACAAAAGAGATTTTCGATAATCCGGGAACCGTCAATGCGGCAAGGCTCACAGGCTGTAAAAATATTTCTAAAGCAGACAAACTCAGTGAATCGGAAATTTATGCTTCGGAGTGGGATATAAAACTCACATTTCCAGAATACATAAAAATTCCGTCTAATCTTACCCATGTAGGAATCCGCGCACACGAAATCCGTCCAGTAAAGTTTTCAGACATAGATAATAATACATCTATAAAGTTGAATATGGTAGATTGCCAGTTGAAACGCATATCCGAAGCACCATTTGAGATGTATCTTATCTTAGAAAATAAAAGCGGAAAAAGTACGAGTCCGCTATGGTGGAAAGTCACTAAAAAAGAATGGAAAGAAATTGGAGAAACAGTACCAGAGACAGTAGAATTGCCTGTAGAAAAGGTTATACTATTACAACACTAAGGTGATTCGAAAAAATAATTCCAGCCAGAACACCACAGAGAAAATCATCGCCACCTAGTGTTAATCCAAGTCCAATTAGGTGGCAGAAGGACTGTGTAGATTCTTCCCAGTTTGAAATAGACAGAGCATGGGAAGCATTCTCAAGCTATTTCCTGGCTGCAGAAAGAAAAATAAAACTGTAGATTTAGATAGTCAGAAAAAAAGAAATAATATCCTATCCCAGATGCGGCTTCGGAGCGCGTTTAAGATGCGGACGATCATTTTAAACACAGCGACTACAGAGCAGATGGGATAGGATATTATTTCTTTTTTTTGTCTATACGAAATCTATGAATTAGTAGTTATTCCGCAATCTCTACGTTAATATTATGTCTCTTTAAGTTCTCTAATGCATCTTCTGGAATATCAGCATCGGTACAAACAGTATCAATCTCAGAGAAGGTTGTCTGAATTACAACACCCTTCTGGCTGAATTTACTGGAGTCTGCAAGAATGATCATACGATTGGCAGAGCCTTCCATATATTTCATTGTTTCTACACGCATCAGGTCATCGCAGGTAAAACCGGCATCCGGAATGAATCCGTCTGTACCTACAAAGAATTTATCTACATAGAATTCTTTTGCACATTTGCGGACAAGTGGTCCTACCATTCCCTGATATTCTTTTTGGTATTCACCACCAAGAAGAATGACTTTACGAATAGGAAGATCACGAATGCGGATAGCTATGTATGCCGAATTTGTTATAATGGTAATATCCTTTTTTAATTTTGCAAGCTGTTCTGCAAGTAAAGTACAAGTAGAACCAGATTCTAGCATGACAGTTTCGCCGTTGGAAACCATCTCAGCAGCCTTTGTGGCAATCTCGATCTTTTTGTCATAATTTATAGTTAAACGAGTATTAATATCATTGGCATTCTTAATTAAAGCGTAGCCATGTTCTCTTGATAAAAGTCCCTCTTCTTCAAGATGGTCAAGGTCTTTACGGATGGTTACCTGAGACACATCTAAAAGTTCAGCTAAACGACTCACTTCGATTTTTTGATAAAGATTTACCAATTTAATGAGTTTGGACTGACGTTCTGTCATTTGAAACACCTCTTTCTTTCTAAAAAAAGTATAACATACTACTTGGCAAAAATTCAAGGAAGAAATAGGAAAAAGAGAAAGAAAATATAGAGAAATTGTTATAAAAATATCGTTCTTGTTGTGGCTTTTCATAAATGCAGGAATGGCGAGAGGATGAAAAGGATTCTGTCTGATTCAAAGAGTATTATTTAATAGGGGATTATAAAACCCATTATAATATGAAGAAACTCATTCAGCTGGTACTGTTCAGAATCGTGTATCAAGTATCGTGGGTGCTTAATTTGAAAGTATGGATTGTGATGCTGTAATATGATAAAATATCGTGTGGAAATCTTCTTATGTATAATTTGACAGGGATTATTTTTTGATAGTATTATTATAATAAGGCATAGATTGCAATTATTGAGAAAGGGATAAGTATTATGGAATTAATTAAAGCACTGCCGGAGATTTTTGAAGATTTTGCGGAACAGAGAAAGAATTCTTTTTTAACGATGAAGGAGCTTAAGGATAAAAATGTTCCGGTTATAGGAGCATATTGTACATATTTTCCGCAGGAGATTGCGATGGCTATGGGAGCGGTTACAGTAGGACTTTGTTCTACGTCTGATGAGACGATTCCGGTGGCGGAGAAAGATTTGCCAAGAAATTTATGTCCTATGGTAAAGGCAAGTTATGGCTTTGCGGTATCAGATAAGTGTCCATTTTTTTATTTTTCAGATGTGGTAGTTGGGGAGACGACCTGTGATGGAAAGAAAAAGATGTATGAACTGATGGGAGAGTTTAAAAATGTTTACGTTATGGAACTTCCAAACAGTCAGAGTGAAACGGCATTAAAACTTTGGAAAGAAGAGATTCTTAAGTTCAAATCTTATCTGGAGCAGACTTTCAAAGTGGTGATTACAGAGGAGAACGTTCGTAAGTCAGTTCATATGATGAATGAAAATAGAATTGCGCTTAAAAATCTTTATGAAGTTATGAAAAATGACCCGGCACCGATGAATGGACAGGAATTGTTTAATGTATTATATGGAAGTCAGTTCCGTTTTGATAAAGAAAAGGTTCCAGAAGAAATCAATGCGCTTCGTGAAAAGATTATGAAAGAGTATGAAGAGAACGAAAAAATGCCGAAAAAGAAGAGGATTCTTTTAACCGGATGCCCAAGCAGCGGAGCACCTATGAAAGTTGTTAAAGCGCTTGAGGAGAATGGTGCGATTGTTGTTGCTTATGAAAATTGTGGCGGTACAAAGTCGGTTGACCGTTTAATAGATGAATCAGCAGAGGATATTTATGAGGCGATTGCGGAAAGATATCTTCAGATTGGCTGTTCTGTTATGACACCGAATAAGAATCGTTATGAATTGATCGGAAGATTAATAGAAGAATATCAGATTGATGGTGTTGTGGAAATGACATTGCAGGCATGCCACACATATAATGTGGAGGCAAAGAGTATTGAAAAGTTTGTAAAAGGAAAGGGCGTTCCGTATATTCATGTGGAGACCGATTATTCACAGGAGGATATTGGACAGCTCAATACGAGAATGACAGCATTTGTCGAAATGTTGTAAGAGGAGGAAGAGACACCTATGGCATTTACACATTTACATGTGCATACGGAATACAGTCTGTTGGATGGATCTAGTAAGATTAAAGAGCTTTTGCCAAGAGCAAAAGAACTTGGAATGGATAGCATCGCTATTACAGATCATGGAGTCATGTATGGTGTGATTGATTTTTATAAAAAAGCAAAAGAAGTAGGGATAAAACCGATACTTGGATGTGAGATTTATGTGGCACCGGGTTCGAGATTTGATAGAGAACAGGCAAGAGGAGAGGACAGATATTATCATCTTGTTTTGCTTGCAGAGAATAATCAGGGCTATAAGAATCTGATGAAGATCGTAACCAGAGGATTTACTGAGGGATATTATTATAAACCGAGGGTAGACTATGAAGTGCTGGAGAAATATCATGAAGGTATTATTGCATTGAGTGCCTGCCTTGCAGGAGAGATTCCGAATAGGATTTTAAAAGAGGATTTTGATGGGGCAAGAGCCGCTGTCAGAAAAATGCGTGATATTTTTGGAGAGAATAATTTTTTCCTTGAGCTGCAAGATCATGGTATTCGTGAACAGACGCAGGTAAATACCAGTCTTATACGGCTTTCAAAAGAACTGGGGATTCCGATGGTTGTCACAAATGATGTGCATTATATCAGAGAAGAGGATGCGATTCCACATGATCTGCTTCTTTGTATACAGACCGGAAAAAAGGTTTCGGACAAAGACCGAATGCGTTACGAAGGTGGGCAATATTATCTGAAATCCGAAGAAGAAATGCAGAAAGTGTTTCCGTATGCCAGGGAAGCGATGGATAATACTCATAAGATTGCCGAGCGATGTAATGTGGAAATTGTTTTTGGCGAACAAAAGGTACCAAAGTTTGATGTTCCGGAAGGATATGATGCATTTTCTTACTTAAAGGAGCTTTGTGAGACAGGACTGGTGAAAAGATATGGGGATCCGCCGCCGAAAGAGTTACAGGAAAGACTTTCCTATGAGCTTAGTACGATCAGAAATATGGGATATGTTGATTATTTTCTAATTGTATGGGATTTTATACGTTTTGCAAAAAGTCAGGGGATTGCTGTTGGACCAGGACGTGGAAGTGCGGCGGGAAGTATTGTTTCTTACTGCCTTGAAATTACGAATATCGATCCAATCAGATATCAGCTTATTTTTGAGCGTTTTTTAAATCCGGAGCGTGTATCTATGCCGGATATTGATATCGATTTTTGCTACGAGAGAAGACAGGAAGTTATTGATTATGTTTATGAAAAATACGGAAAAGATAAAGTAGTACAGATTGTAACTTTTGGTACGATGGCTGCACGTATGGCAGTGCGTGATGTTGGTCGTGTACTGGATATTCCTTATGCACAGGTAGATAATGTTGCTAAGATGATACCGATGGAACTTGGTATTACGATTGAAAAAGCATTGAAATCTAATCCGGAATTAAGGCAGGCATATGAGAGTGATGAGGTAGTAAAAAATCTTGTTGATATGTCAATGCGTTTAGAAGGATTGCCGCGGCATACATCGATTCATGCAGCAGGAGTGGTAATCGGTTCTAAGCCTTTGGATGAATTTGTTCCGTTGTCAAGAGGAGCAGATAATGTCATAACAACACAGTTTACGATGACAACGATTGAGGAGTTAGGTCTTCTGAAAATGGACTTCTTAGGCTTACGTACCTTAACGGTTATTCAGGATGCTGCCCGGATGATCGGACAGAAGCTGGGGCAGGATTTTAGCATTGATACAATTGATTATGATGATGCTAAAGTATATGAGATGATCGGGCAGGGAAAGACGGAGGGTGTGTTCCAGTTAGAAAGTGCAGGAATGAAGTCTTTCATGAAAGAATTAAAACCGACAAATCTGGAAGATGTAATTGCCGGTATTTCTTTGTATCGTCCGGGTCCGATGGATTTTATTCCAAAGTATATCAAGGGAAAGCAGAATCAGGATTCTATTCAATATACCTGTCCGGAATTGGAAGAAATCCTTGCACCGACTTACGGCTGTATCGTTTATCAGGAACAGGTTATGCAGATTGTAATGCGCCTTGCCGGATACACGCTTGGACGAAGCGATCTTGTGCGCCGAGCAATGTCCAAAAAAAAGGGTGAAGTCATGGCAAGGGAACGTCAGAACTTTGTTTACGGTAATGAGGAAGAAGGCGTCGAAGGGTGCATCCGGCGAGGAATTCCGGAAGAAACAGCAAATAAGATTTTTGATGAAATGATTGATTTTGCCAAATATGCATTTAATAAATCACATGCGGCTGCCTATGCAGTTGTTTCTTACCAGACAGCATGGCTGCGCTGTTACTATCCGGTAGAATTTATGGCGGCATTGCTTACTTCTGTTATTACGAACCCAAAGAAAATCACAGAATATATTAATACCTGTCGTGTGATGGGAATTTCCATCCTGCCACCGGACATCAACGAAGGGGAAGCAGGATTTTCTGTTGCCGGCGATTCGATTCGATATGGGCTTGCAGCGATTAAAAGTCTTGGAAAAAGCGTCATCGATGTAATGACGCAGGAAAGAAATGAAAACGGAAAATATAAAGATTTGAAAGATTTTATGGAAAGACTCACTTCCAAAGAAATTAATAAACGTACGATCGAAAATCTTATTAAGTCCGGAGCGTTAGACAGTTTTGGAAAAACAAGAAAGCAGCAGATGCTCGTGTATCCGGTCGTGCTTGAGGAGGTAAATCGGGAACGGAAAGAATCAATCAGTGGACAGATGTCATTATTTGACTTTTTCTCGGAAGAAGAAAAAAAAGAATATGAGATGCAATATCCTGATGTCGGAGAGTATGATGATGCACAAAAACTTGCGCTGGAAAAAGAAGTTCTTGGTATTTATGTAAGTGGGCATCCATTACAGAAATATATGGATTCTCTTGAAAAACAGACAACAGCGAAATCAACAGATTTTGAGCCAGATGAAGAAAGTGGACGTGCAGTCGTGAGGGATGGACAGCATTATGTTGTTGGTGGTCTTATCAGTAACGTCACTGCAAAGCTTACAAAAAATAATCAGAATATGGCTTTTGTCATGCTTGAAGATTTATACGGTACCGTAGAGATTATTGTCTTCCCGACGATATATCAAAATGTAAAGCCATATCTTATTGAAGATCAGGGTATTTATGTGAAAGGAAGAGCCTCTGTTTCTGAAGAAAGCGGAAAGCTGATCGCAGAATATATTGTTCCGATTGAACAGATTCCGAAGGAAGTCTGGATTCAGACAGAGAATATTGAAGAATTCACAGAAAAACAACAAAAACTATATGGAATTATCAGAAAACATCCTGGAAAAGATGAAATTGTTATTTTTTCCAAAAAAGAAAAGGCAATAAAAAGACTTCCATCATACGAAAATATTTCCGCAAAAAATGACGTATTTAGCGAGTTAAAATCACTTTTTGGTGAAAAAAATGTAAAGGTTCGCGAGAAGAGTATTGAAAAATCTGAAAAAAAGAGATAATATATGTAATCGTTAGGGAGTATACTTAGGGAATTATGAAATGGAGGTAACGTTAGATGAACAAGACTAGCGCAGTTCAGACAATTGGAATTTTAACAAGTGGTGGAGATGCTCCGGGCATGAATGCCGCATTAAGAGCAGTAGCCAGAACCGCATGGGCAAGAGGTATTGATGTAAAAGGAATTTATCGTGGTTACAGCGGACTGTTAAACGATGAGATTTTTGACATGAAGAAAGAATTCACATGTGATATCATTTCACGTGGTGGTACAGCTTTATTTACTGCAAGATGTGAAGAATTTAAACAGTTAGAGTATCAGGAAAAGGCAGCAGAGATTTTAAGAAGTCATAACATTGACGGACTTGTTGTTATCGGTGGTGACGGATCTTTTCGTGGAGCACAGAAGTTATCTGCACAGGGAATTAACACAGTAGCTCTTCCTGGAACAATTGACTTAGATATTGCATGTACAGAATATACAATCGGTTTCGATACTGCAGTGAACACAGCGATGCAGGCAATTGATAAGATTCGTGACTCATCTACATCTCATGAAAGATGTTCGATCATCGAGGTAATGGGAAGAAACGCTGGTTATATCGCATTATGGTGTGGTATCGCTTCCGGTGCTGAGGATATCTTAATCCCAGAACGTTTCGATGGTAATAGACCAAAGCTTGAGAATGAGTTAATTGAAAGTATTCTTGAGAAGAAAGCACTTGGTAAGAAACATCACCTAATCATCAACGCAGAAGGTGTTGGACATTCTTACGGAATGGCTAAGAGAATTGAACAGGCAACTGGTGTAGAGACAAGAGCAAGTATCCTTGGTCATATGCAAAGAGGTGGAAACCCAACTGCAAAAGACAGAGTATATGCTTCTTACATGGGAGCTTTAGCAGTAGATCTTCTTTGCAGTGGTGCAACAAACCGAGTAGTAGGATACCGTAACGGTCAGTATATCGATTACGATATTGAAGATGCACTCGGAATGGCTAAAGATGTTGACCAGTATGAGTTTGAGATCGCTCAGATTTTAGGACGATAATATAAAGCTGAGTAGAACTTGGTAGACAGACGAAGAACCCCGTATATCTAAGAAGGAATTTTGTTCCGTTGCGTTAAACGTTCCATTCTGCCTGATAAAACAACCTTGCTCGAAAACGAGCTCGCAAGGTTACAGTCAGAATTCCACAACGCAAAGTCACAAAATTTCTTCTTGGATATACGGGGTTTTTCGTCTGTTTTTATTCAACCACGATAGATTCTCGATAAATCTTCTCGATATCCTCCCTTGTTAATTCAAAAGGACATGTTGCAAGTTTTGATGTGTTTTCCATCATACGCTCAACGTAAAATAAAACTTCTTTTTCTGTAAGAGTTACAATACCTAAAATTTCTTTCAGGAAGGCAGCAAAGTCATCGAGTGTTTCAAATCCTAAGAGGGAAAGGATTACGTCAACATCTTCTGGTTTGTGCTTTGCATATATGCGAAGATAAGCAGCAAGGAAAATACCGCAGGCTTTTCCATGTGCCACTCCATTATGATATGTTACATCATAGCTTAATGCATGAGGAATAGAAGTTCCGGTCTGCGCAATTGCCATTCCTGCAATTGTGGAGGTAAGCATCAGCTTATCGGCAAGTTCCTCTGTAAGTTCATCCTCTGAACGAAGGAAAGGAATGATTTCTCCCCAGAGCTTTAAAGCGTAGTTTGAAAACATTTGATTATATATGTTGGTCTGAATATTTACACGACTTTCAACTGCATGTGCAAGTGCATCTACACATGTATTGATTAAAAGATTTTTACTTGCGGAAAGTAAATATTTACCGTCAACGAGTGCAAGATCAGGAAAAAGTTTGTAGGAAATACTTTTCTTTGTCTGTGTATCGTGGCGGGTCAGAACAGCAGCTGGTGTAATTTCAGAACCCGTACCGCAGGTTGTCGGAACAGCAGCGATCGGAAGAGCTTTTAAATCTTTTTCGACATAGAAGCAGTCTCCGCTTTCTTCCGGATTAGCAATTAACAAAGCGATTGCTTTCGATGCATCTAGTGGGGAACCTCCACCGATACCGATAACGAAATCTGCTTTAAATTCTTTGCCGATTTCTGCAGCTTTTACGACAGTTTCAACGGATGGATTTTCCTCGATTTCATTAAAAACTTTATACGGAACGGAGGCCTCTTCTAAAACAGCAATGACATCATCTAATGAACCATTTTTTTTAGAAGAACTGTGGCCGGTAATGACAAAAGCACGTGTCCCCAAAGCCAGTAAATCTTTTTTGTGGTTTTGTATACAGTTTCTTTCTGCATAAGTGTTTGTTGGATCAAAAAAACGCATGATAAACTCCTTTCGCGGTTAAAATAATTACAAGTATGATTTTTTAATCGAAGTCGAACGGGTGACTTATGACTGAATTGTAGCATAGGAGGAAGAAGGATTGCAAATTTTCAAGCTTTTTTCAAGGTTTTTTCATATTTTCAGCTTGCAGTATTTGATGATTATGTTAAGATATACTGTGAGACTTTGTCTCGTCATTTAAAATGTAACTACACAGAGTCATATAGATCATATAGATATGTTTGATTTTGAATTCTGGACAGTTATTTTAAATTATAAAGTGTCAGAGGATACTGATAAAATTTTTAAAAATTAAGGAGGTACCAATGAAGAAGATATTAGCACCGTCTATTTTATCTGCGGATTTTGCCAATTTAGGCAGGGATGTTCTGGCTGCAATTGATGCTGGAGCAGAATACGTGCATATCGATGTTATGGACGGAATGTATGTTCCACAGATTTCTTTTGGAAATCCTGTAATCAAGGCACTTCGTCCATTGACAGATGCTATTTTTGATGCACATTTGATGATAGAGGATCCCGGAAGATATATTGAAGACTTTGCGAAAGCAGGCGCAGATATTATTACAGTACATGCGGAAACCTGTACACATCTTGACAGAGTTGTGCATCAGATTAAGGATTGTGGAAAGAAGGCAGCTGTAGCTGTTAATCCTGCTACTCCGCTTTCTGCAATTGAGTATGTTCTGCCGGAGCTTGACATGGTATTGGTGATGACTGTGAATCCTGGATTTGGGGGACAGAAATATATCCCTTACTGTGGAGAAAAGGTCAGAGCACTTCGTCAGATGATCACCGAGAAGAATCTTGATGTTGATATTCAGGTTGATGGTGGAGTGAAAGCTTCTAATATAGCGGAAATCGCAGAATGTGGCGCCAATATATTTGTATGTGGTTCTGCTGTATTTGAGGGAGATATTCAGAAGAATGTCAAAGAAATTTTGGAACAGATGAACAAGTAAAACAGGGGTAAAATTTTATTAAAAATTTAAGTAAATGAGAGGTAAATACTATGAGTGAGTGTACACATGATTGCAGCAGCTGTGGAGAAAATTGTGCAGAAAGAGAGATGAAACCGGAAGATTTTCTTGTAAAGCTAAGTCAGGGAAGTTCTGTTAAGAAGGTTATCGGTGTTGTATCCGGTAAAGGTGGTGTAGGTAAGTCTATGGTAACTTCTCTTCTTGCAGCAGCTTCTATGAGAGAAGGATTTAAGACAGCTATATTAGACGGAGATATTACAGGTCCATCTATTCCAAAGGCTTTTGGACTTTCCATAAATCTTGTAGGTAATGCAGATGGACTGATTCTGCCAGCAACAACAACTTGCGGAATTGATATTGTATCTGTGAACCTGATGCTTGCGAACGAAACAGATCCTGTTATCTGGAGAGGTCCGGTACTTGGCGGTGTGATCAAGCAGTTCTGGGGAGAAACATTATGGCATAACGTTGATTATATGTTTATCGATATGCCTCCAGGAACCGGTGATGTTCCACTGACTATTTTCCAGTCTGTTCCTTTAGATGGTATCGTTATCGTATCATCTCCACAGGAATTAGTTGGAATGATCGTAGAGAAGGCTGTTAACATGGCAAGAATGATGAATGTTCCTATTCTTGGTTTAGTAGAGAATATGAGTTATGTAGAGTGTCCTGACTGTGGCAAGAAGATCAAGGTATTTGGAGAAAGCCATATCGATGAAATTGCAGCAGAGTATGCAGTTCCTGTTCTGGCTAAGATTCCAATGGATCCAACACTTGCTGCAGCCTGTGATGCAGGAAAGATTGAGTACGTTGAAAATAATTATATGAAAGATGCCATTGAGGTATTAAAGAAATTATAAAACGTCATGGAGGCGTAAATGGACAATAAAAATAATCAAAACGATAATCCAAACAAAAAGAAGAACATAAAATCTGCGATTATCCTGCTGGTCGTTTGTCTTGGAATTACTGCTCTCTTTACTTCTGTGATGAGCCGTTATAAAAACGGCTCCCAGAAGAAGATTTCGTATAGTAAGTTCCTTACGATGCTGGATAAGGGAGAGATTAAAAAAGTACAGGTCGCAGATCGCAAGATTTATATTGAACCGAAAACACAGCAGAATCCATTAATGAAGACAACGTATTATACGGTTTCAATGAATGATGCATTGCTCGTCAATCGTTTAAAAGAAGCAGAAGATCAGAATAAGATCAGCTCTTATGAACAGCAGGACAGCAGTGGATCGAATGCGATTCTTTCTGTTATGGTTAGTTATGTACTTCCGTTTGTGCTGATTTATGGAATGATGTATTTCGTTATGCGTGGAATCGGCAAAGGCGGCGGTATGATGGGCAGCGTAGGAAAGAGTAATGCCAAAGTATATGTCGAGAAAAAGACAGGGGTTACTTTTGCAGATGTTGCCGGTCAGGATGAGGCAAAGGAAAGCCTTACTGAAATGGTAGACTTCCTCCATAATCCAGGTAAATATATTGAAATTGGTGCAAGATTGCCAAAGGGAGCATTATTAGTAGGACCTCCGGGAACAGGTAAAACTTTACTGGCAAAGGCAGTAGCCGGAGAAGCAAATGTACCATTTTTTTCATTAAGTGGTTCAGACTTTGTAGAGATGTTCGTTGGTGTTGGTGCTTCCAGGGTTCGTGATCTGTTTAAACAGGCACAGTCCATGGCACCATGTATTATTTTTATCGATGAGATTGATGCAATCGGTAAGAGTCGTGACAGCCGTTACGGTGGCGGTAACGATGAACGTGAACAGACGCTGAATGCTTTACTTGCAGAGATGGATGGCTTTGATTCTTCAAAGGGTCTTGTTATTTTAGCAGCGACAAACCGACCGGAAGTACTGGATAAAGCACTTCTTCGACCGGGACGTTTTGACCGGCGAGTTATTGTAGAACGACCGGATCTTAAGGGACGTGTTGAGACATTAAAGGTACATGCAAAGAATGTTAAGATGGATGAGACAGTGAACTTTGATGAGATTGCTCTGGCAACTTCAGGAGCGGTTGGTTCCGATCTTGCAAATATGATTAATGAGGCAGCGCTTGCGGCAGTAAAAGCCGGCAGGGAAGCGGTATCTCAGAAAGATCTTTTAGAAGCTGTGGAAGTAGTTATTGCAGGTAAAGAAAAGAAGGATCGTATTCTTGGCGAAGAAGAAAAGAAAATCGTTGCTTACCACGAGGTGGGGCATGCGATGGCAATCGCTGTACAGAAGAATACAGAACCGGTTCAAAAGATTACGATTGTTCCAAGAACAATGGGAGCGCTTGGTTATACGATGCAGGTTCCGGAAGAAGAAAAGTACCTTATGAGCAAAGAGCAGATGCTTGGAGAACTTGTAACACTTTTTGGAGGGCGTGCAGCAGAGGAAGTTGTATTCCATTCTGTTACAACAGGAGCTTCTAATGATATCGAAAGAGCAACACAGATTGCAAGAGCGATGGTGACACAGTACGGTATGTCTGAGAAGTTTGGTCTTATGGGTCTGGAATCCATTCAGAATCGTTATCTTGACGGACGGGCGGTAATGAACTGTTCCGATGCAACAGGTGCACTCATCGATGAAGAAGTAAAAGAAATGCTCAAAGTGGCATACGATAAGGCGAAGAAGATTATTGAAGATCACAGAGAAGTTATGGATGAGATCGCAGAATTCCTGATCGAAAGAGAGACAATTACCGGTAAAGAATTTATGGAAATTTACAATAAATCTTTAAAGAAAGATGAACCGGAAAGTGTTGAAGAGGATAAGGAGAAAACAGAGTTATCCGAAGTAGAAACGGTATCAGAAGAATCTTCATTAAAAGATGCGGAAAGTCAGGATGCACAGAAAGTTACCGAAAAGAAAGACAGTGAGGAAGTAAAACAGGAAGAGTAAATTATGTTTGATATTCAGGAAGAACTGAAAAAACTTCCGGCAAAGCCAGGAGTTTATCTGATGCATAATGCCAAGGATGAAATTATCTATGTTGGCAAAGCACGAATTCTTAAAAATCGTGTGCGTCAGTATTTTCAGAGCAGTTATAATAAGAGTGTAAAAATCCAGCACATGGTTTCTCATATTGCTTATTTTGAATATATCATTACAGACTCGGAGTTAGAGGCTCTGGTTTTGGAATGCAATCTGATTAAAGAACACCGCCCGCATTATAACACGATGTTGAAAGATGATAAAAGTTATCCATACATTCGTGTTACGGTGCAGGAAGATTATCCAAGAATTTTATTTTGCCGACAGGTAAAGAGAGATAAATCGAAATATTTCGGTCCGTATACAAGTGCGGGGGCGGTGAAAGATACAATTGAACTAATGAGAAAAGTATACAAAATACGGAGTTGTAGCCGGTCTTTGCCTAAAGAGATAGGGAAGGGCCGGCCCTGTCTTTATCATCAGATAAATCAGTGTGATGCACCATGTCAAAATTATATTTCAAGAGAAGAGTATCGGAAATATGTGGATAAAGCCCTAAAGTTTTTAAATGGCGATGAAAAAGAAATCATAAATAATCTGGAAGATAAAATGAAGAAAGCGGCAGCAGAACTGGAATTTGAACAGGCAGCAGAGTACCGCGATCTGATTGAAAATGTAAAGCGAATCGGGGAAAAACAAAAGATTAATGATACCGGTGGGGATGACAGAGACATTATCGCACTTGCTAAAACAGGAGACGAAGCGGTTGTGGCAATATTTTTTATCCGAAGCGGAAAGCTCCTTGGCAGGGATCATTTCCATATGACAGGAATTGGGGATAGCGAAAAACAGGAGATTTTAACGGATTTTATTAAACAGTTTTATGTTGGAACACCATTTATCCCAAAAGAAATATTAACGCAAGAAGATGTTCTGGATAAAGAAATTCTTGAAAAATGGCTTTCAGATAAGAGAGGGTCAAAGGTAAACTTTGCGATGCCGAAAAGAGGAAGTAAGCATCAGATGATGGAACTTGCCAGAAAAAATGCACAGAACGTGCTGATTCAGGATAGCGAAAAACTGAAAAGAGAAGAGCATCGGACGATTGGAGCAGTTCATGAATTAGAGCAGCTTCTTGGAATTGAAAACTTAAATCGTATGGAAGCATTCGATATTTCTAATACAAATGGTTATGAGAATGTCGCATCTATGGTTGTTTTTGAAAAAGGCAAAGCAAAAAGAAGTGATTACCGGAAGTTTAAAATACGGACAGTAGCGGGACCGGATGATTACCGCTGTATGGAGGAAGCGTTAGAGAGAAGATTTTCTCATGGTATCAGAGAGCAAAAAGAACGAGAAGAAAAAGGGCAGGATATGTCGCTTGGAAGTTTTACCCGTTTCCCTGATATTCTCATGATGGATGGAGGAAAAGGACAGGTAAATATTGCAGTAAAAGTTCTTGAAAAAATGGGGTTAAACATTCCGGTCTGTGGCATGGTAAAGGATGATTTCCATCGGACAAGAGGTCTTTATTATCAGAATGAGATTATTGATTTTCCAAAGAATTCTGAAGCGTTCCGCATGGTAACCCGTCTTCAGGATGAGGCACATCGTTTTGCTATTACGTATCATAAAGCTCTTCGCGGCAAAGAACAGGTACATTCCGTTCTCGATGATATCAAGGGAATCGGTCCGGCGAGAAGGAAGAGTCTTATGAAGTATTTTAAAGATATAGGAAAAATCAAAGAGGCTTCAGTAGAAGAGCTTTGTAAGGCAGATGGAATTACTGAAAAAACAGCAGAAGAAATTTATCGCTTTTTTCATACGGCTACTTCTAAAAAAAATGGGGATGTGGTATAGTAGACATACGAGTGTAGATACTAACATTGTGAAAAAAGGGATGTATTCCCGGTGCCTTTACTGTACAAAAAGACTCCGGGAGTATATCAGGAATGATACGGAGGAGATTATGTACAAAGTAAAACTTACAGAATTTGTAAAAAAGATGAACTTAAAAAGCCTGTTACCGGATATTGATACAGACAATATTATGATCGAACAGTCAGGCGTTAATCGTCTTGCATTACAGCTTGCAGGTTTTTTTGAACATTTTGATTCAGAGAGAATACAGGTTATCGGTAATGTTGAGGCAGCATATATAAAGCAGATTCCAGAAGAATCCATCACCCAGCTGTGTGAGAAGATTTTCAGTTTTAATATTCCATGTCTTGTATTTTGTCGTGGCTTAGAGCCAATACCACAGATGCTTGATACAGCAGAGAAAAACGGTGTTCCGATTTTTACAACAGAGATGACGACATCAGACTTTATTGCGAATTCTGTACGTTGGCTGAGTGAGGAACTCGCTCCACGTATTTCTATTCATGGTGTTTTAGTTGATGTATATGGTGAAGGTGTACTCATTATGGGTGAGAGCGGAATCGGAAAGAGTGAGGCAGCCCTTGAACTGATCCATCGTGGTCATCGTCTTGTATCAGATGATGTTGTTGAGATCCGTAAGATCAGTGATGATACTCTACTTGGAACTTCACCGGATATTACAAGACATTTTATTGAACTCCGCGGTATTGGTATTGTTGATGTGAAGACACTGTTTGGTGTGGAGAGCGTAATGTATAACCAGACAATTGATATGGTGATCCGTCTGGAAGACTGGAACAGAGAAGCGAATTATGACAGACTTGGTTTAGATGAAGAATATATCGAGTTCCTTGGCAACAAAGTTGTCTGCTATTCGATTCCAATTCGTCCGGGCCGTAATCTGGCGGTTATCGTTGAGTCTGCAGCAATTAATTATCGAGCAAAGAAGATGGGATATAATGCGGCACAGGAACTGTACAACCGCGTAACAGGAAGTCTTTCTAACAATACAGAAACAGAGAAGGACGAGTAATTTTTTTGTTTAGAAAATTCTGGGCAAAATTGTATATAGAACTTTTTTGTCCAGTAAATGTTCTGAAAGATGGCAAAAATGTTAGATTTTTTTGGCGTTTTATCTAAAGGGAGAAGAAAAGCTCCCTTTTATTTTGTGTTTTTTCCACATTGTACTTCCACACATTTTAGAGTATCATATAGTATGTATCTAAATATTGGATGCAACTATATCGTTGTCATATATGTTTTAGATAGGAGATATAGGAGATATTATGAATAAGGAATTCCTTCAGAGTTTGAGAGAACAGATTAAATCAGGAACAGTTACAGAGCAGGAGCCGATGAGCAGGCATACGAGTTTTTCTATTGGCGGTCCGGCAGACGTTTTTGTTCAGCCGGCAACAAAGGAAGAAATCAAGAATGCGATTTTTTGTGCCAAAGAAGCAGGGGTTCCTTTTTTTGTTATGGGTAACGGTAGTAACCTGTTGGTATCCGATGAAGGTTTTCGGGGAATGATCATCCAGATAGGAAAGAACTTCCAGGAGATTTCTGTGCAGGATACAGTAATAGAAGTACAGGCAGGAGCACTCCTTAGCAGGACTGCGAGAGCTGCATGGAATGCCGGACTTACCGGTTTTGAATTTGCAGCGGGAATCCCGGGAACCACAGGTGGAGCTGTCGCTATGAATGCGGGAGCATACGGTGGAGAGATAAAGGATGTTCTTCTTGATGCGCAGGTGTTAACGCAGGATGGAGAGTTCCTTACTTTGACGGCTGAAGAATTAGAATTATCTTACCGCCACAGTTGTATTTTTGAGAAAAACTATGTTGTAGTATCTGCACGTTTTGCATTTGAAAAAGGAGATGCAGATCAGATCCGGGGAAGAATGGATGAACTGGCCAAAGCCAGAAGGGAGAAGCAGCCTCTGGAATTTCCGAGTGCGGGAAGCACTTTTAAAAGACCGGAAGGATATTTTGCTGGAAAGTTGATTCAGGATGCCGGATTAAAGGGATATACCGTAGGCGGTGCACAGGTATCTGAAAAGCACAGTGGTTTTGTAATCAATCGTGGAGGTGCCACAGCAGAAGAAGTAGTTTTTCTGATCAAGCAGGTACAGAAAAAAGTAATGAAACAGTTTAATGTTATGATGCAGCCGGAAGTCCGTTTTATCGGATTTGCGGATACAGAGGTGAGAGAGTGAGATTTGTAATAGTTTCCGGTATGTCAGGTGCCGGAAAGAGTACTGCACTGAAGGTTCTTGAAGATTTTGGGTTCTTTTGTGTAGATAATCTGCCAGTAGCATTGCTTCCGAATTTCGGGGAGATTGCGTCTGACAGGCAGACAGAAGTAGATAAAGTTGCCGTTGGAGTAGATATCCGTAACGGAGAACAGCTTTCGAAGCTGAACAGTCAGCTAGATACATTGTGTGAACTTGGTATTGAATATGAAATCTTATTTCTGGATGCAGATGATGAGACACTTGTTAAAAGATATAAGGAAACAAGAAGGACACATCCTCTTGCAAAAGAAGACCGCATAGAAACAGGCATTGCAAGAGAAAGGGAGATGATTTCCTTTATTCGGGATAGTGCGGATTATATTATCGATACGACAACTCTTCTTACTAGAGAATTACGTCAGGAAGTGGAGAAAATTTTTGTCGGAACGGAAAGTTACGGTAACTTTATTATTACTGTACTTTCTTTTGGTTTTAAATATGGAATACCGTCTGATGCAGATCTTGTATTTGATGTCCGCTTCCTTCCGAATCCTTATTATGAGCAGGCATTACGTCCACTCACAGGGAATGATCGTTCTATTCAGGAATATGTCATGAAGAATGGAGATGGAAGAAGATTTCTTGATAAGCTGGAAGATTTAATGCAGTTTCTTATTCCGCGTTATCTTGACGAGGGAAAGAACAGCCTTGTGATCGGTATTGGATGTACAGGTGGAAAGCATCGGTCTGTTACCATAACGAATGGATTGCATGCAAGATTAAAGAAGCTTCCATATACTGTTCGTATGGAACACAGGGATATTGAAAAAGATGCCCGGACAAAAGGAAAGTAACGAATGGAAGGAGATAGAATATGTCATTTTCTTCTGAAGTAAAAGAAGAACTTTCTCATGTGGACGGTCATGAAATTCATTGCAAGATTGCAGAACTTGCTGCGATCATTGGTTTATGTGGAAGATTGCAGTGTGAAGAGGGAAGATATTCGCTGATTCTTCACACAGAAAATGTAGCGGTAGCCAGAAGATTTTATTCCCTGATTAAAGAAGTTTTTCATTTTCAGCCGGAAGTTTCCACTACACAGCATGACTACTTAAAAAAGAATCGCTTTTACATGATCTCGATCAAAGATTCTGCTCAGGCATTGAAGATTTTAAAGACAGTACAGCTTATAAATAATCTGGGTCAGATGGATGAAGAATTTTTTGTAAAAGATAATCCAGTGCTGCAGAGAACCTGCTGCCGCAGAGCTTTTTTGCGGGGAGCATTTCTTTCTGCTGGTTCCATTACAGACCCGGAAAAGAATTATCATTTTGAGATTGCCTGTGTTTCAAAAGAGAAAGCAGAGCAATTAAGAGAATTATTTGAATTTTTTGGATTGGAAGCGAAGATTGTATTGCGGAAGAAATACTATGTAGTATATCTTAAAGAAGGTGCTATGATTTCGGACGCATTGAATATAATAGAAGCACATATCTCTTTGATGAAGTTTGAAAATGTACGTATTCTTAAAGATGTACGTAACTCAGTGAATCGAAGAGTAAACTGCGAAGCAGCAAACATAAATAAGACCGTTTCCGCGGCGAGAAAACAGATTGAAGATATTGAATATATAAAAAATACAGTTGGTTTAGAACGATTATCAGAGAATCTTCGAGATATTGCGTATGCAAGATTAGAAGAGCCGGATGCGACATTGAAAGAACTTGGTGAAAAGTTAAATTCTCCGGTAGGTAAATCAGGTGTAAATCACAGATTAAGAAAGCTGAGTCAGATAGCTCAGGATATTCGGGAAAAAGGGTATTTGTAATTTTTTTCAGTATTTGCTTTAGTAAGTCTGAAAATACTAAGATAAAATTCATTTATAGCAAAACAGGAGGTTAATATGATTTCAAAAGAGATGGAGATTAAGATCCCTTCGGGATTAGATCCAAGCACCATTGCATTATTTATTCAGATTGCCAGTCAGTATGACAGCAGCGTATATGTGGAGGTGAAAAACAAAAAGGTGAATGCCAAGAGCATTATGGGAATGATGACTTTAGGTGTTCCTGCAGGCGGAAAAGTTAATGTAGTTGCAGAGGGAAACGATGAGACAAAAGCAATTGAACATATAGGAAAGTATTTAAGTAACGAACAGGAACAATAATTGTTTGACAAAAAAAGAATAAAAGAAGGATAGAATCACAGCTATATTTGTGGTTCTATCCTTCTTTTGTTTTTGAAAACTTTTGAAAATTATTGTATTGGACGCAGACCGTAATATCCGTAAATGAGTCGTTCATCAAAGGAAATGAGTGTCCACTTACCATCTTTGATTCCAAAAACAATCTTTCCGGTTGTTTTTCTTTGTGGTCCGTTCTTTTTCGTTTCTTTGTACCAGTTCTTTAGATTCTGAGAAATATCAATCTTTTCAATCGTTGTCTGATCACTGCCTCCTAAAAGAGAAGAAATAGAATTCTTAATGGATGTCCATAAGGAGGAAGTTCCATCGGTAATCTCTGATTTGATCTCATCGTAAATCGTTTCCGGTAAACTGTAAAAGTCAATATTTTTTGTTGTGACTGTAACAGTGCAGGAATTATAGGTTGCGGAGATATCAGTGATCTTGTAGGAAGCTTGTTCGACCATTTCATTACATAATGTATCAACATCAATACTGTCAACATCTACGAGGGAACCAAGCTGACTGTCACCAATATAAGTTTTTAGCTGCTTCTTTACAAGTTCACGTACATTTGGTTCGGATTTTAAAGGTTCAGGTAAGTCAGATGGTGCGACATCGGAAAAATCCATATTTTTTGCATAAGTAAAAATCTGTTTTGTCGCATCCCGACATCCTTGCTTGACGCGGGAAATGTAGTAAAAGTATCCGCCGATTCCTGCTGTGATGATGCAAAAAATCAATAAGACAGCGATAATCGGAGCGAAGCGTTTCTTTTTATTCGATGTATTCTGGTTATCCTCTGCGTGTTCTACCGGATTATAAATGGCATTGCTTAAAGGAGTATGACATTTTTTACATATCTTTTCATTCTCGGTGTAATATGTGCCACAGTTTGGACAATTCATAATTCGCCCTCCTTCGTTATAGTATGATGTACTCGCAAAATCAAGCATAAAAAGATTCCGGGAGTATATTAGTATGTACTCTTACAAAATCAAGTCTTAAAAATTTTGAGAGTACATCAAGATTCCATAAGGGTTATGGTATTTAAAAGTATATGTATTTTTAGTAACTGTGTCAAGGTAAGCCGTTTTTTGCGTTTTTCGATTTTTTCGTGTATAGATAGACAAAAATTGCTGAAAAAGTTACAATTATAATAATAACAAATAAGAGGAAATCATACGAAATTAAGTGAAGACCTGAGAGTACATATTAAAAAATGGGAGGAAACAAGGTGCGAGTGAAGAAGATAATTTTATATGTAGGCTATGTTAGTGTAGCAGTCGTATTTGCCATAAGTATTGTGCTTTTGTTTTACAGCAGAAACAAAAATGAAAGTGGAAAAGCAAAAAGAACGATCGGCGCATCCTATATGACAATGAACAATCCGTATTTTGAGGTGATTAACGAGGAAATAAAAGCGGTTGTGGAGAATAAAGGGGATGTATTAGAGACGAGAGATTCCGCTATGAATGCAGAGGTGCAGGCAGAGCAGGTAGAAGGCTTTATTGATGAAAAGGTAGATTGTATTTTAATTAATGCAGTAGACTGGAAGGCAATCGGCAGCTCCTTGAAGAAAGCTAAAAAAGCAGGTATTCCTGTTATTGCAGTGGATACTCTTGTTTATGACCAGAGCCTTGTCGATGGTATTGTTGTCTCAGATAACTATGAAGCAGGAGCACAGTGTGCCAAAGATTTGATGAAACGTAAAAAAAAGGGAAAGATTTTATTCCTTGTACAGTCGGAAAATAAATCAGCGATTGACAGAATAAAAGGGTTTAAAGAAACATTAGAAAAAGCAGGATGGAACTATGAAAATATCGGGGACATAGAATGTAAGGGGCAGTTAGAAGTTTCACAGCCTTTGGTAGAAAATGTTTTAACTAAAACAAAAGATATAGATGTAGTAGTGGCATTAAATGATCCAAGTGCGATGGGTGCAATGGCGGCACTAGATGCAGAACATATGTTGTCAGATGTTCTTGTATATGGCGCTGATGGATCCCCGGAGGCGAAAACGATGATCTATAAAAATCGAATGACGGCGACAGCGGCACAGTCTCCGAGAATAACGGGAAAGAAAACAGTGGAAATGCTTTATAAAATTCTTGCCGGAAAGCCGGTGGAAAGCCAGTATATTGTTCCGGTCAGGCTCATAACAAGGGACAATGTAGAAGATTACAGCTTATCAGGATGGCAGTAAAAGGAGGAAGTGGTGGAATGGAAAAAAGAAAAGAGAATGCCAGATATTTGAATCAGTGTTTTACGATGATGGTATTACTTAACTGTATTATTGTTTTGTTCCTTGCTTTTACTATTGTGCTGACCCAGTACAGAGTAGCCGCGGCGCAGGAAGCACAGCAGTTTATTGAAACACTTAAGGTAATGCCGGAAAGACCGGAACAAAAAATTATCATGGTCGTATTCTCATTATGTTTTTTATGCGGGATTATTTACTATAAAAGAAGAAATGAAGAAGAAGGAAAAGAGAAAGTTTTACTGTGGAATGTATTTGAAATTATTTTTCTGATTTTCGTATTGAAAGAGTTGGATATGACATATAATGGAGTAATCTTCCTTATAGTAGCAGACATGCTTACTTATGTGGAAGACAGGAAGAACAAATTGATTTTTCTGTTTATTTCTTTCCTTTGTTATATGGTATGTAGTTATAATCTAGTTACAATGTTTATTCCTTTAAATTCATTTGAGACATGGGTGGCTTTTTATGATGGAGAAACAGAAAGTCTTTTTCTTGGAGTAAAGACCATATGTGAGATATTGAATATGATATTATTTCTTGTATACATCGTGATTCTTATGATGAAAGACAGGAGAGAACGGGAGAGGATACAGCTTTTAAATGCACAGCTTCAAAAGGCAAATGAACAGCTTCATGAATTTGCACAGGAGAAGGAGCTGATGGGAGAGACGAAGGAGAGAAATCGTCTTGCCAGAGAGATTCACGATACATTAGGTCATATTTTAACAGGAATATCCGTAGGAATCGATGCGGTACTTGTTCTCATGGATATTGCGCCGGATAAAGCAAAAGAACAGTTAGAAGGAATCGGAGATACTGCAAGAAGAGGTCTTCAGGATGTACGACGTTCTGTCCGAAAGCTAAAGCCGGATGCGTTAGAGAGAATGTCATTAAATAATGCGATTCATCAGATGATAGAAGATATGTCAAAGGTAACAAATACGAAAATCTATTTTGTGTCCTATATGGAAGAACTGAAATTTGAAGCCGATGAAGAAGAGGTCATTTACCGCATTATTCAGGAAAGCACAACCAATGCGATACGACATGGAAAAGCAACAGAGATATGGATTCGTATCAGCGAAAAAGAAGAGGAACTGACGATTATTATCAGTGATAATGGCTGCGGATGTGAAGATATCAAGGAAGGTTTTGGATTAAAACATATAAGAGAAAGAGTGGAACTGTTAAATGGTGAAGTGAATTATCAGGGCTTGATCGGATTTACAATGATAGCAAAGATTCCGATTCGAAATAAGATAATGATAGAACAGGACACGAAAACACAAACAGAGGAAAGGAAAGAATATGATTAAAGTATTAATAGCAGATGATCAGGAATTAATTCGAGAAAGTTTGAAAATTGTTCTTGGGGCGAATGAGGATATGGAAGTAACTGGTATAGCGGAGAATGGTGAAGAAGTACTTTCTCAAATTAAAAAGGAGAAGCCGGATGTTATTTTGATGGATATTCGTATGCCCGGAATTGACGGAGTAGAATGTACCCGTCTTGTAAAGGAAAAATATCCGAATATTTATATTATTGTTCTTACAACATTCGATGATGATGAATATATCTTTGGTGCCTTAAAATATGGAGCCAGCGGTTATCTTTTAAAAGGGATTTCCATGAAAAATCTTGCTGAGGCGATTCGAACAGTTGTGAGTGGAAAGGCTATGATTAATCCGGATATTACAGATAAGGTAGTAAAACTGTTTAATCATATGGCGCAAGGCAGTTATTCTATTCAGGTAGATAATGCACTGACAGAAGAACTTACAAAAACAGAATGGAAGGTTATCCAGAAAATCGGCTGTGGAATGTCTAATAAAGAAATCGCATCCGAACTGGCACTTTCAGAAGGGACAGTCAGAAATTATTTAAGTTCCGTTTTAAGCAAGCTTGAATTAAGAGACAGAACACAGCTTGCCATCTGGGCAGTGCAGACCGGTGCGGTCAACAGATACATATAGGAGCAAGACAATGGGAGATATAAAACTGAAAAAAGGGACGGGAATTCTTTTTATAATGGCGGTGCTTTTTATCAGCAGTCTGTTATATTTACGCTATTGGGATCAGGATGTTCTCCGGGTAGGTATCTTCTACGGAAGTAACTGGGAAGTTCCGGGAACAGTGCATTATGAAATACTTGATAAAGCAATTAAAAAGTTTAAATCAAAATATCCAAATATAAAAGTAGAATATGAAAAGGGAATACTTTCTGATGATTATTCAGAATGGTTATCTGAACAGATTTTGAAGGGAGAAGAACCGGATGTATATCTTGTTCTCGATGAAGACTTTCATACGCTGGCATCACTTGGAGCTTTGAAAAATCTGGATGGTGTAATTAATGTAGATAAAGAATTTAAAAAGGAAGAGTTTTATTCTTCTGTATATAAGGCTGGTCAGTATGGAGGCAGCCAATACGCACTCCCGATGGAATGTAATCCAACGTTAATGTTTGTAAATAAGACCCTTTTACAAAAAGAAGGAATAAAGGTTCCGGATAATGATTGGACCTGGGATGATTTTTATCGTATCTGCGAGAAAGTGGCGAAGGATTCTGATGGTGATGGACAGATTGAACAATTTGGATATTATGATTATACATGGCTTCAGGCGGTGTATTCAAATGGAATAAGTCCATTCAACAAAAAAGGAACATCGTCAAATTTCTTAGATGAAAGATTTTCGCAGTCACTTGAATTTGTAAAACGTCTGGAAGAGACAAATCGGAATTATCAGGTTACATCGAATGATTTTGATTTAGGAAAAGTGGCGTTCAGACCATTTACATTTTCTGACTATCGCACATATATGCCATATCCATGGCGGATTAAAAAATATTCCAGTTTCGAATGGACCTGTATTAGAATGCCTGCCGGTCCGTCAGGAGATAATCGTTCGGAAATGAGTGCGCTGATGGCAGGAATGAGTTCAAGAACTGGAAAGAAACAGGCAGCCTGGGATTTTATTAAGATGCTCACAACAGATGAAGATATTCAAAGACTTATCTATGAAGATACTTCTGCAGCATCGGTATTAAAATCAGTAAATACTTCAAAGAGTACAATGAACCTGTTGAATAAAGATACTCCGGGAGACAGTATAATAGATATGTCTCTTCTTGATACAGTGATTGATACAGGTGTGATTCCCTATCGCTTTAAAGACTATACAGAAGCATATGAAAAAACGGATAATCTTATAAAAGGTTATGTGAATGAGAAGGATGACAGTAGTACGTTTTTATTCCAAATGAAGAATCAAATCGATGAAATTCTAAAAAAGTGACAAATGTCATATAAAGATATGACAAATACAAATCGATATCAATGACATTCGTTAGATGTATAAAATTTATCATTTTGTTATACTTTAATCACAAACAAAGCAAGCCATTAAAAAGAGAGAAAGGGCAAAGCGAGAGGAGGAGCAAAAGTAATGATTTATACGGTAACTTTTAATCCGGCTTTAGATTATGTTGTATTTCTTGCTGATCTGAAATTAGGAGATGTGAATCGTTCCACAAGAGAATCTATTTTCTATGGAGGAAAAGGAATCAACGTATCTACGATTTTGAATACGCTTGGTCTTGAAACAACCGCTCTTGGTTTTATCGCAGGTTTTACAGGAAAGGCAATTGAAGATGGATTGGCATCACAGGGAATTCATACAGATTTTATTCATCTTCCAGAAGGCAATTCCAGAATTAATGTGAAAGTAAAACATGGTGATGAAACAGAGATTAACGGGCAGGGACCGATAATTACTGACGAAGCAATTAATGGACTTTTTGCAAAACTGGATACTCTTACAAAAGAGGATATTCTTGTGTTAGCAGGAAGTATTCCAAACACATTACCAGAGGATATCTATGAAAAGATTCTTGCAAGACTTGAATCAAAAGGAATCCGTATCGTTGTGGATGCGACAAAAGACTTACTTCTTAATGTTTTAAAATATCATCCGTTTTTAATTAAGCCAAATAACCATGAACTTGGGGAAATGTTCGGGACAGTCTGTAAAACAGATGAGGATATCGTACATTACGCAAAGAAGCTTCAGGAAATGGGAGCAGTTAATGTATTGATTTCCATGGCAGGAGACGGAGCCATTCTTATCACAGAAGATGGACAGAATATTAAGATGGGAACACCGAAGGGCAAAGTAGTAAACTCCGTTGGTGCAGGAGATTCTATGGTGGCAGGATTTGTCGCAGGTTATCTTCGTGGCGGAAGCTATGAAGAAGCATTAAAGAGCGGTACAGCAGCAGGAAGCGCCACTGCTTTTTCAGAGGGACTTGCATCTCTTGAAATGTACGAAAAGATGCTGAAACAGATCAGCGAATAGTTTTAATTTTTTAGAGAGGAAAAGATTATGAGAATTGTCGATTTGTTAAAAAAAGAGGCAGTTGTTCTTAATGCAGATGTAAGCGAAAAAGAACAGATGCTTGATTTACTCGTTGACCTTCATAAAAAAGTTGGCAACATTGAAGACAAAGAAGCTTTTAAAGCAGGAATCATGAAAAGAGAATCAGAAGGACCTACTGCAATCGCAGAAGGTATCTGTATTCCACACTCAAAAAATGATGCAGTTATTAAGCCGGGTATCGCAGCAATCACAGTACCAGGTGGTGTAGATTGCGAGGCACTTGACGGGGAACCATCCAATCTCTTCTTTATGATCGCAGCTCCGGCAGAAGGATCGGATGTTCACTTAGAAGCGTTATCCAGATTATCTACGATTTTAATGGATCCAGCTTTTCGTGAAAAATTATTATCTGCAAAAGACGTAGAAGCTTTCCTTGCAGCAATTGATGAAAAAGAAACAGAAAAGTACGGGGACGAAGATAAAGCAGCTCAGGTAGAAGAAGCAGCAGCGGAAGTTCCGGCAAAGAAATCTGGATATCAGGTACTTGCAGTAACAGCATGTCCTACCGGTATTGCGCATACTTATATGGCAGCAGAAGCACTTGAAGAAAAAGGTAAGGAATTAGGAATTTCTATTAAAGTAGAAACAAACGGTTCCGGAGGAGCAAAAAATATTCTGACACAGGAAGAAATCGATGCCTGCGACGGAATTATTATTGCGGCAGATAAAAATGTAGAAATGGCTCGTTTTGACGGTAAACCAGTTATTAAAGTAAAGGTTTCCGACGGTATTCATAAATCTCAGGAATTAATTGAGAGAGCAGTAAAAGGTGACGGACCGATTTATCATCACGAAGGTGGAAAAGCGGCAAGCACATCTTCAGATGGAGATGAAAGCTTTGGCCGTCAGATTTATAAACATCTGATGAATGGAGTTTCTCATATGTTACCATTCGTAATCGGTGGTGGTATTCTTATTGCGATTGCTTTTCTGTTAGATGATTATTCTATTGATCCTTCTAACTTTGGTATGAACACACCGGCAGCGGCATTCTTTAAGACAGCAGGTGGTGTGGCATTTAACTTTATGCTTCCAATCCTTGCAGGATTTATTGCAATGAGTATCGCAGACCGCCCAGGTTTAATGGTTGGTTTTGTAGGTGGTTCTGTTGCAAGTGCAGGAACAACATTTGCTTCTTGTTTTAATCCGGATGTTACAGTGATTTCCGGTGGTTTCCTTGGCGCATTATTTGCAGGTTTCTTAGCAGGCTATCTTGTATTAGCTTTAGAAAAGATTACAGAGAAAATGCCAGATTCCATGGATGGTCTTCGTCCGATGTTAATTTACCCGGTAGTTGGATTATTATTGATCAGTGTGATCATGTTCGCGATCAATCCATTCTTCTCTTGGTTAAATCAGTTGCTTGCCGATGCGTTAAATTCCTTATCAGGAGCAAATAGTATCTTACTTGGAGTTATTGTTGGTGGTATGATGTCTATTGATATGGGTGGTCCATTTAACAAGGCAGCATATGTATTTGGTACAGCTTCCTTAGCATATCAGACAGAGGCAGGTTATATGATTATGGCAGCCGTTATGGTAGGTGGAATGGTTCCTCCAATTGCCATTGCAATTTCCTCCTGGGTATTTAAAAATAAATTTACAGACAATGATAGAAAAACAGCACCAGTTAATGCGATCATGGGTCTTTGCTTTATCTCAGAAGCAGCAATCCCATACGCAGCAGGAGATCCCCTCCACGTTATTCCTTCCTGTGTAATCGGTTCTGCAGTAGCCGGAGCGTTATCTATGGCGTTTAAGTGTACATTGATGGCACCTCATGGTGGAATCTTCGTATTCCCTGTAGTAGGACATGCATTAATGTATATCGTAGCTTTATTAATCGGTGCTATCGTTGGAGCAATCATGCTCGGACTTTTAAGAAAACCGGTAGAAAGTAAGTAATTACGCCGTATGTTGTTCAAAGTTAATTTCCTAAATTTAGTTGCTATAAATGAATAAAAGAAGAAATCCTGGATGCGGTTTTTGTATTCAGGGTTTCTTCTTTTTTGCCATTTATTGACTTCCTTGCGCAAAAAAATTATAATATAACTATAGATAACTATAGCTATGTAAAGGAATGATGAGTGGTGAACGATTCATGATATAGAATTATTCAAACAGGAATTACAGTAGGCATATTTGAATATATTGATATATAGATGCCTGTTTTGAAAAGAAACTGAAAAGAGGAGGGAACGGCATGAGATATGAAATCAGCGAAGTTATAAAAAAAGACCAGGTTATGGAATTGGTTTTTGGTAATTGCAGTAAACCTAAAGATTTACTGGGGCGGCATTTTATTATGGAAGGACAAGTTATCTCTGCCTATCATCCCGATGCGGTAAAGATGGAAGTTATTTCAGAAGATGGAAAACACTATCCGATGGACACCGTAGAAAGACAGCCGGTATTTTCCTTGTTTCTTCCGCATAAAAGACCTTTTTATTATCAGATACATATGACATTCCATGATGGTAATACGTATATCTGTAATGATCCCTATAGTTATGAAGGGCTGATTACCGAAGAAGAGGAAAAAATGTTTTCAAAGGGAATCTGGACTGAGGTATATCATAAGATGGGGTGTCATAAAGTGAAGCTTAGAGATACCGAGGGAATGTATTTTGCAGTATGGGTACCGGGCGCTAAACGTGTCAGTGTCGTTGGAGATTTTAATTTCTGGAATGGAATGCTGTATCCGATGCACAAGATGAAGAATTCTGATATTTTTGAGTTGTTTATTCCGGGACTTTCCTGTGGGCAGTTTTATAAATTTGAAGTGAAAAATGCACAGGGGGAGATCACACAGATGGTTGATCCTTATGCCGTTATGAATGAGGAAAAAGAGAACGGTGCCTCAAGAATGTTTGATCTTAAGCGATTTCACTGGGAGGATATGAGATGGCTTTCTGAAAGATATCGAGGAAATGTTTTAAAAAGGCCTATGTCTGTTTGTGAAGTACGGATCAGTGAATTAGATTCTCCGGATGAGAAGGTACAGGAAACTGTACAGGATATGGGACATACACATATTTTGCTTCGTGGAACATCAGAAGGAGAAAAACTTGGGGCGCATAAAGGCTTTTTTGAACCGGCTTTTTATGGGAATACACCCGATACAATGCGTTTTTTTGTTAACCGTTCTCATAAAAGAAATATCGGGGTTCTGTTAGAAATATCACCGGAATATTTAAGGAGGGCGGTGAACCTTTTTGAAAAGAAAAACCCACAGGCCGTAAATTATCTTCTTGCAAATATTCTTTTTTGGATTCGGGAATATCATATCGATGGATTTGTATTTCGAGGATTAAGTGAAGGTGCTGCTGATTTTTTAAAAAAGGCCAAAGAAGTAATTAAAAAAGAAGACAGTAATATTTTATTTATCGGAGAGCAGACAACGGATAAAGATTTGAAAAGTTTCTTTGATTTTGAATGGAATCTGGAAATAAAGGCAGGAGTAGATAAGTATTTAAAGGCAGATATTCATAGCAGGAAGAAAGAATATTTTCAGTTGACACAGCCATTGATGAACGGAGATTTTTCTCAGGCGTTATTATTACTTAATAAAGAAATTAGTATAGAGAAAAATAATCTTTTTAAAGAATCTTTCATTGACAAGAAGGCTTCTTGTGATTATGATAAGTTAACAGGAGTCAGGATGTCTTATGGTTATTTGATGGGAGTTCCAGGAAGAAAGGCATGGGACTTGCATTCACATGAGAATATTTCTTCACAGGAATATGTGAAGTCACTGCTTCGGATTTATCAGGAATATCCTGCCCTTTATGAGTATGACCCAATGCGTGCTCCTTTTGAGTGGATTAATGGGATGGATGCAGAATCTTTCATTTTAAGTTTTATAAGGAAGTCGCCATCCGGAAGAGATAATCTGCTGTTTGTATGTAATTTTAGTGAAGAGGAGAAGAAACATTATCGGGTAGGCATTCCGAAAAATGGTAAATATACTTTGATTTCTAATAGTGATGCAGTAGAATTTGGTGGCGAAGGCCGCGGAGAGCATCAGGAAGTGAAAGCCGTTTCGGAATGTTGGGATTTAAGACCGTATTCGATTAAAATATCCGTACCGCCTCTGGCAACGTTGATTTTTAAGTTTTAAAGGGTTTTAATATATACATTATTAGTAAAGAAAAAGAAAGGTGTGTTTGTAATAATGATAAAAGAAGATTGTTTATTCTGTAAAATAGCAAAAGGAGAGATTCACTCTGCTACAGTTTATGAAGACAGCCATTTCACAGTAATTCTTGATGTGAATCCGGCAACAAAGGGACATTGTCTGATTATACCAAAGGAACATTTTGATAATATTTATGATCTGGATGGCGAGACAGCCGGAAAGTTATTTGCACTGGCTACTTGTATTGCAAGAGCAATGAAGGATGCATTAAAATGCGATGGTTTGAATCTTGTTCAGAATAATGGAGAAGTTGCGGGACAGACGGTAAATCATTTTCATCTTCACCTGATTCCTCGTTATGAGGGTGATGGACTGAATCTTAACTGGCCACAGCAGGAGATTTCAGGAGAACAGTTAGAAGAAATCAGACAGTCTATTAAAAAGTCAATCTAACAATACGGGTAGAAGAATACTTTGGAAACAAAAGTAAATAATAAAAATAAAAGAAACAGAAAACAGAAATAAGAATAGAAACAGAAAAGAAATACAAATAGAAATAGAAATAGAAGGGAAAGAGCATGGGTAAGTTAGATTTTAAGCCGGGTAATATGTTATATCCTCTTCCGGCGGTCATGGTATCGGTAAGGGATAAAGAAGGGAATGATAATATTATAACAGTTGCCTGGACAGGAACGGTATGTACCAATCCGCCCATGCTCTACATTTCTGTTCGTCCGGAGAGACATTCTTATAAAGCGTTGCATGAAACGGGAGAGTTTGTGGTGAATCTTACTACAGAAAAGCTTGCGAAGGCTACGGATTTTTGTGGTGTTCGTTCCGGACGGGATATGGATAAGTTTGAGCAGACCGATCTGAAAAAGGGAGAGGCAAAGAAAATCAATGCGCCTGTGATTGAAGATAGTCCGGTGAATATTGAGTGTCGTGTCAGAGAAGAAGTGGCACTTGGTTCTCATACAATGTTTATAGCAGACGTTGTACATGTGACAGTAGATGATGCCTATATGGATGAGAAGGGCACGTTTCATTTGGAGAAGGCGGCACCGATTGTATATTCTCATGGAACATATTTTGGATTGGGAGAATCTTTGGGGACATTTGGATATTCTGTTCGCAAAAAGAAAAAAAAGAGAAAAAACAAATAAATTAAGATGTTTATTTTGTAACAATTTTTGATTTACAATAAACAAAAAAGTATGATATAATAAAATGATTCTAGGTTTAGTTTGAATTGTGAAGAAAAGTACATATTGTTTGAGATATAAAATATCATGACAGGAATTTTTGAAACAGGATTACGATAATTTTATTTTTAATTTATTTTTTTGTATAAAATATAAAGAGTAATCTTTGGAATAGGAATTCCATTTTTTTGGTAGAGATATTTTACCTGGAATTTTATTTGATTTTACTTTAGTTTGAAAATTAGTGTTAAGAGTAATAACGTTTAGGATAGATTATAGAGGTGCAAAATGGAACAGTATATTATTAAAGGTGGTAATCCGTTAGTTGGTGAAGTTGTAATTGGTGGAGCAAAGAATGCAGCGCTTGGAATTCTGGCAGCAGCAATTATGACAGATGGAGAATGTTTAATTGATAATATGCCAAATGTCAGAGATACGAATGTTCTTTTACAGGCAATGGAAGGAATCGGAGCCCGTATTGAACGTAAAGGGGATAACGAAGTAGTGATCAGCGGAAAGAATATTGATTCTGCCGGTGATCTGATTGTAGATAATGAATATATCAGAAAGATCCGAGCATCTTATTATCTGATCGGTGCTCTTCTTGGTAAGTATAAAAAGGCGCAGGTTGTTCTTCCAGGAGGATGTGATATCGGAAGCCGTCCGATAGATCAGCATATTAAGGGATTTCGTGCGCTTGGAGCAGAAGTAAAGATTGAGCATGGAATGATTATCGCACAGGCAGAACAGCTTGTAGGTAGTCGTATTTATTTAGACGTTGTTTCTGTTGGAGCAACGATCAATATTATGATGGCAGCAGCATTGGCACAGGGGAATACCGTTATCGAGAATGCAGCTAAGGAACCACATATCGTAGATGTAGCGAACTTCTTAAACAGTATGGGCGCAGATATTCGTGGTGCTGGAACAGATGTGATTCGTATTAAAGGGGTGGAGAAGTTCCACGATACAGAATATTCTGTGATTCCGGATCAGATTGAAGCAGGAACATTTATGATGGCAGCGGCGGCTACAAGGGGAGATGTTCTGATTAAGAACGTCATTCCTAAGCATTTAGAGACGATTTCCGCAAAGCTGTCTGAGATTGGAGCACAGATTGAAGAGTCTGATGATGCGGTAAGAGTTGTGGCAACACAGCGACTTTGCAATACACAGATCAAGACCCTTCCATATCCTGGATTCCCTACGGATATGCAGCCGCAGATGGCAATTACTCTGGGGCTTTCTACCGGAACAAGTACGATTACAGAAAGTATTTTTGAGAATCGTTTCCGTTACGTAGAAGAACTTCGCCGTATGGGTGCCAATATAAAGATGGTAGAAGGTAACACTGCGATTATTCATGGTGTTGAAAAATATACAGGAGCTACGGTGGCAGCACCGGATCTCCGCGCCGGAGCAGCGCTTGTTATCGCAGGGCTTGCGGCAGAAGGATATACAACGGTAACTCAGATTGGTTATATTAAGAGAGGGTATGAGCGATTTGATGAGAAGCTTCGTGCTCTCGGTGGTTTAATTGAAGAAGTTAATTCCGAGAAAGAAACCAATAAGTTTATTTATAAAACAGGTACTGTAAATTAAGAATTGGAGATGAGTAGTACAATGGAAAGAAGATTATTTACATCAGAATCTGTAACAGAAGGACATCCGGATAAGATGTGCGATCAGGTTTCTGACGCAATACTTGATGCATTAATGGAAAAAGACCCAATGAGTCGTGTTGCCTGCGAGACAGCTATGACAACAGGTCTTGTACTTGTCATGGGTGAGGTGACAACGAATGCTTATGTAGACATTCAGAAAATCGCTCGTGATACGATCAAAGAGATTGGATATACAAGAGGTAAATACGGTTTTGACGCAGATACATGCGGTGTTATGGTAGCCTTAGATGAGCAGTCTTCCGATATTGCTATGGGTGTTGATAAGGCACTTGAAGCAAGAGAGAATAGGATGAGTGATGAAGAATTAGAGGCAATTGGTGCCGGTGATCAGGGTATGATGTTTGGTTATGCCAGCAATGAGACAGAAGAATATATGCCATATCCTATCGCATTAGCACATAAGTTATCCAGACAGCTTACAAAGGTTCGTAAGGATGGCACATTATCTTATTTAAGACCAGATGGAAAGACACAGGTTACTGTAGAATATGACGAGAATGGCAAGCCAGATCGTTTAGATGCTGTTGTTCTTTCTACACAGCATGATCCTGATGTAACACAGGAACAGATTCATGAAGATATTAAAAAGTATGTGTTTGATCCGATTCTTCCACAAAATATGGTTGATGATAATACAAAGTTCTTCATTAACCCAACAGGAAGATTTGTAATCGGTGGACCACATGGAGATAGTGGTTTAACAGGACGAAAGATTATCGTAGATACTTATGGCGGATATGCACGTCATGGCGGTGGAGCTTTCTCCGGTAAAGACTGTACAAAGGTAGACCGTTCTGCTGCATACGCTGCAAGATATGTGGCAAAGAATATTGTTGCAGCTGGACTCGCAGATAAGTGTGAGATTCAGTTATCTTATGCTATTGGTGTAGCGCAGCCTACATCTATCATGGTAGATACTTTTGAAACAGGAAAGATTGCAGAAGAAAAACTTGTAGATATGATCCGCGAAAACTTTGACTTAAGACCAGCAGGAATTATTAAAATGCTTGACTTAAGAAGACCAATCTACAAACAGACTGCAGCTTATGGTCATTTTGGACGTAATGATCTGGATCTTCCATGGGAAAGACTTGATAAAGTAGAAACTCTGAAGAAGTATTTATAAAATGTATTGTGTTTAACACAGACGAGAATTCTGCAATACTATATTACGTTTGCGCTGTCTGAATGCGTGGGGAGTGTTTCTTCACTTCTCCATTTGATCAGAGGCTGCAAATGGCAATATAGTATTGTGGAATTTTTGTTTATTATGTACTCTCGGAATCTTTTTGCGCTTGATTTTGTGACAAGATTTATGCGGTATAGCAGTACACTTGTTTGTAAAGAAATGCAAAGCACAAGTCCTTGGATGTATTGGAGATTTTGTGTTAAAAAATAAACAATTTTTTTCGAAAAGTTTATTTACGAATGTATTTTAAAATGGTATAGTGTGTAGGTAACTATGGATGGTATTCGTTAGCGAAACCATACCGCGTGTAACTGACAGGTATTGAGCTTATATCCTTTAGGAATAAGACTCGGAGTATCACCATGCGAAAGGCAGGGTGATAAATATGAGAACAGGAATTATAGGTGCAGGGAAAGTTGGGTGTTCCCTTGGTAAGTATTTCAGATTGAATGATCTGGAAGTAACAGGATATTACGATGTGAACGAGAATCTTGCAAAAGAAGCGGCAGATTTTACAGCAACAGCTTTTATAAAAGATTTAGACACAATTGTAAAAGAAAGTGATACTCTGTTTCTTACTGTTCCTGATGATCTGATTACGATTGTATGGAATCAGATTAAGGATATGTCCCTTGAGGGAAAGTTTATATGTCATTGCAGTGGTGCCTTATCATCCGGAGATGCATTTCCGGGAATTGATAAGTGTGGTGCTTTCGGATATTCTGTCCATCCGCTCTTTGCAGTCAGCGATAAGTACAATTCTTACAAAGAGCTATCACATGCGTATTTTGTAATAGAAGGCGATGAGAGACATCGGGAAGACATTGCCGGGATTTTCAGAAATCTTGGAAATGAGGTGTGTTATATTGCAGCCGAAGATAAAGTAAAATATCATTGTGCTGCCGCCGTATGCAGTAACCATGTGGTTGCGCTTATACAGGAAAGCTTAAGTTTGATGCGGGAGTGCGGATTTGACGAAGAGAGTGCGCTTAAAGCATTAGCTCCAATCATGCTTGGAAATATGCAGCATATCGTGGAGAACGGAACGGTAAACAGTCTGACCGGACCAGTAGAAAGAGCCGATGTAAAGACCGTAGAGAAACATTTAAACTGTCTTAATAAAAGTCAGCAGATGCTCTATTGTCTTTTGTCAGAGATTCTCATTTCTATAGGGGAAAAGAAAAATCCGGAAAGAGATTACGGAAAGCTAAAAGACATTCTCGATAATAAGCAGTACTGTAATATTGATGAACAGTAAATCAGGAGGGGTATTAATGAAGAACACAGTAACAACTTTTCAGGCAATGAAAGATAAAGGCGAAAAAATTTCCATGCTGACAGCATATGATTATTCTACAGCAAAATTAGAAGATGCTGCCGGAATTAATGGAATCTTAGTGGGGGATTCTCTTGGTAATGTTGTTTTAGGATATGACACAACAATCCCTGTAACAGTAGAGGATATGATCCATCATGGAGCTGCAGTTGCAAGAGGTGCAAAGAATTCTTTAGTTGTAGTAGATATGCCATTCCTTTCTTATCAGACTTCCGTTTATGATGCGGTTGTAAATGCCGGAAAGATTATGAAAGAGACACAATGTGACTGTGTGAAATTAGAAGGTGGAAAGAGCGTATGTCCACAGATTAAGGCGATTACAGATGCTTCTATTCCAGTAATGGCACATATTGGACTGACTCCACAGTCTGTCAATGCATTTGGTGGATTTAAAGTACAGGGGAAAACATTAGAAGCTGCACAGCAGTTGATTGAAGATGCGAAAGCGGTAGAAGAAGCAGGGGCATTTGCGGTTGTTTTAGAGTGTGTTCCGGAAAAGCTTGCCCGTAAAGTAACAGAGGCAATTCATATTCCTACGATTGGAATTGGAGCGGGAGCTGGCTGCGATGGACAGATTCTTGTTTATGCAGATATGTTATCTATGTTTTCTGATTTTTCACCAAAGTTTGTAAGAAGTTTTGCAAATGTAGGAGAGATTATGTCACAGGCATTTAAAGATTACGATGCTGCAGTAAAAGACAGTTCTTTCCCGGCACAGGAACATACATTTAAGATAGATGAAGAAGTGTTAGATAAACTTTACTAAATGCCGAGGCATTTTTGGATAAAAAGAAGGATAATAAGATTATGGAAAAAGTATATACAATAAAAGAAGTAAGAGAACAAGTAAAAGCATGGAAAAAAGAAGGTCTGAGTGTTGGACTGGTACCTACAATGGGATACCTTCATGAAGGACATGCCAGCCTGATTCAAAAAGCAGTAGAACAGAATGACAAAGTTGTAGTCAGTGTATTTTTAAATCCTACACAGTTTGGACCAACAGAGGATTTAGAGGCTTATCCAAGAGATTTTGAAGCGGACTGTAAACTCTGTGAGTCCATTGGAGCAGCTTTAGTATTTCATCCGGAACCATCTGAAATGTATGCATCCGATTTCTGCACTTGGGTAGATATGGATGTTCTGTCTAAAACATTGTGTGGAAAGAGCAGACCGATTCATTTCAGAGGAGTATGCACAGTTGTAAGTAAGCTCTTTAATATTGTGACACCGGATCGCGCATATTTTGGACAAAAAGATGCGCAGCAGCTGGCCATTATCCGTCGTATGGTAAGAGACTTAAATATGGATATTGAAATAGTAGGATGTCCGATTGTCCGCGAAGAGGATGGATTAGCAAAAAGCTCCAGAAATACTTATTTAAATGAAGAAGAAAGAAAAGCTGCTTTAATTTTAAGTAGGTCAGTTGCTCTTGGAAAGAAAATGGTAGCAGATGGAGAGACATCCGCTGCAGTAGTAAAAGAAGCGATGATTAAGAAAATCGAGTCTGAGCCAATGGCTAAGATTGATTATGTAGAAGCGGTAGATGGATTGTCCATGCAGCCAGTAGAAGAAATCAAAGCACCGGCACTGGTAGCTATGGCTGTTTATATCGGAAAAACAAGACTCATAGATAACTTTATCGTAGAAGAATAGTTATCGCTGCGAGTGGCTAAAGATTTTATCAGAGTTTATGTGAGATTATTTCGGAGGAATAAATATGCAGATTACAATGTTACAGGGAAAGATTCACAGAGCAACTGTTACACAGGCAGAGCTTGATTATGTAGGCAGTATCACAGTAGATGAGGATTTACTTGATGCAGCCGGAATTAAAGAATATCAGTTGGTTCAGATTGTGGATGTAAATAATGGAAATCGTTTTGAGACTTATACAATTGCCGGTGAAAGAGGCAGTGGAGTTATGTGTTTAAATGGTGCAGCAGCAAGATGTGTCAGTGTGAATGATAAGATTATTCTCATGGCATATGCACAGATGACTCCAGAAGAAGCCAAAGAAAATAAGCCGAATGTTGTATTTGTAGATGATGAGAATAAAATCAGTCGTGTTACAAATTACGAAAAACACGGTCGTTTATTCGACATGGAGAGGTTAGGATAAAAATGTTAAAAGGAAAAACTGTCGTTTTAGGGGTAACTGGAAGTATTGCAGCATATAAAATTGCAAGTCTTGCAAGTATGCTCGTAAAACAGCACTGCGATGTTCATGTAATTATGACAAAGAACGCAACGAACTTTATCAATCCAATCGCATTCGAGACATTAACAAATAATAAATGTCTGGTAGATACATTTGATAGAAATTTTCAGTTTCATGTAGCGCATGTTTCACTGGCACAGAAGGCTGACGTGATGATGATCGCCCCGGCATCTGCTAATATCATTGCGAAACTGGCACATGGGATTGCGGATGATATGTTAAGTACAACAGCTCTGGCTTGTAGTGCAAAGAAGATCATATCTCCGGCAATGAATGTCCATATGTTTGAAAATCCAATTGTACAGGACAATTTAAACATATTGAAAAAGTACGATATGGAAGTGGTAGAGCCAGCAGTAGGCTATCTTGCATGTGGAGATACCGGTGCGGGAAAGATGCCAGACCCAGAAGTTTTATTTGAATATATTCTAAGAGAAATTGCCTGCGAAAAAGATTTAAAAGGTAAGAAAATCATGGTGACTGCAGGACCAACACAGGAGGCGATCGATCCAGTACGTTATATCACCAATCATTCCACAGGAAAGATGGGATATGCGATTGCAAAAAGGGCAATGCTGCGTGGCGCGGATGTAACACTTATCTCCGGTCCGGTTGCATTAAATCCCGTTCCGTTCGTGAAGATGGTTTCCGTAGTTACAGCACAGGATATGTTTGAAGCAGTGAGTAACAGTTTTTCTGAACAGGATATTCTGATCAAATCGGCGGCAGTCGCAGATTATCGCCCGGCTGTTGTCAGCGATGAGAAGGTAAAAAAGAAAGATGGCGATATGGCAATCGCTCTTGAACGAACAACCGATATTCTTGGTCATGTAGGAGAGAATAAAAAGCCGGAACAGATTATTTGTGGATTTTCCATGGAAACACAAAATATGCTTGAAAATTCTCGAAAGAAATTAAAGAAAAAACATCTTGATTTAATCGTAGCGAATAATTTAAAAGAAAAAGGTGCAGGTTTTGGAACAGACACCAACAGGGTTACACTTATTTCAGAAAAGGAAGAAAAAAGTCTGGAGCTTATGTCAAAGGAAGAAGTGGCAGATGAGATTTTAGACTATATTCTTCAGATGAATCAGGTGAAATAAAGAATACACAAAATCGAAGAAGATGATTATGTAAAATTGTTTTACGGATTGTGTGACAAATGCTCTTTGTATTTGTTTTCACTCTAAGAAGAAGGTATTACATAGTGATTTTCTTCGATTTTTGCTTTTGACAATATGGAGTGGATATTATATAAAATATTTTCATGTTCTTGTTAAAGCAATGCTTGCATTTATTGGTATAATTTCTATCATATAAGCTTTATGTTTTGTTTTACCTAAAAAATAAAAAAATTATAAAATATTTAAGAAATATGGTTTACTTCTTGAAAAGTTGTGTTTTAAAAAACAATTTATGTTATAATTATATCAGAAAAATAAATGAAAAGAGTATTGTCGGAGAAGGCAGCATAATTGGGATTTTCTATTGTCAAAAATTATAGAAGACCACAATACTGTGTGGGCGAAAAGTACTCCTGTTGCAGGCGGACTTTCCTTCACATAAAAGTTACAGGGAAGTCCGCAAAGAATGGAGAGGTGTTTATGAAGAATATTTTGATAATAGAGGATGAGAGAACCGTTGCAGAACTAGAAAGAGATTATTTGGAAATCAATTCTTTGAAAGTATCAATTGAAGAAACGGGTGAAGGGGGATTAAAAAGAATATTAAAGAATGATATTGATCTGATAATTCTGGATCTGATGCTTCCAGATATGGATGGATTTGAAGCTTGCAGAAAGATACGTCGAAGAACAGATATACCGATTCTTATTGTGTCTGAGAAGAAAAGTGATATTGATAAGATAAGGGGATTGGGTATAGGAGCAGATGATTATATTACCAAGCCATTTAGTCCAAATGAGCTGGTAGCAAGAGTAAAGGCACATTTGAATCGTTACATAAGGCTGACCAGAAAACGTAGTGATGAAAATGAATATATCGAATATCCTGGCTTGAAGATTGATCGGACTGCTCGTCGGGTTTTTGTTGATGGGGAAGAAAGATGCTTCACAACAAAGGAGTTTGATCTACTTACTTATCTTGCTACGCATCCGAATCATGTATTTTCTAAAGACGAGTTATTCAGTGCCGTATGGGGAATGGATTCCATGGGTGAGATTGCAACGGTGACAGTTCATATTAAAAAAATACGAAAGAAAACAGAGAATAGTAATGTAAAAACAGGTTATATTGAGACGGTATGGGGGGCAGGCTATCGTTTTCGTGTTCTGAATGGGAAAGTAGACGAAGAAAAGGAAAGTGTTATTAACGCAATTTGATTTTGATGTTTTAAATAAGTATAATAAAAAGGACAAAAAGACAGAAAGAAAAGAGGAGTAATAGAAAAACATGGTAAAGAAAAAGAGAGTTCCGATTATATTTGAAGATGATGCGATTATCATATGTGAGAAACCTGCCGGTATGCCGGTACAGAGCGATCATACAAGAGATCTGGATGTCCTTACCACATTAAAACACCATATTTTTGAAGAACAGGCAGGCGAAGAAGAACCTTACCTTACTGTTGTACATCGCTTAGATAGACCAGTAGGAGGATTGATGGTTTTAGCCAAGACAAAAGAGGCAGCGGCAAGTTTAAGTAAACAGATTCAAGAGTTTGAATTTGAAAAAAATTATCAAGCAGTAGTATGCGGTAATCTTAAAGAGGATTTTGGAACTTTTGAAGATTATCTTTTAAAAAATGGAAAAACGAACAAGACAGAAGTTGTAAAAGCAGGAACTCCTGATGCAAAGAAGGCAGAACTTGATTATGAATTGATTGACTGTATTGAGACCAAAGAAGGTATACTCACATGGGTGCTTGTTATTCTTCACACAGGCCGTCATCATCAGATTCGAGTACAGTTTGCTTCTCGTGGATTGGGCCTTTATGGTGATACAAAGTATAATCCGGCTTTCCAGAAAACGAAGAAGAAGTATACAGAGATTGGATTATACTCTACAAGATTATCCTTCCTTCATCCGGTCACGGGAGAAAGAATGACATTTAAGACAGAACCATGTGGAGAAGCGTTTGAAAAGATGGACGTGGAGGCTTTTTAAGTCTTCATATTCTTGACAAATCAGAGGACTTATTTTACAATAAAAAACAGACTGACAGCGTGGATTGTTGCGGAAATTTAAGCAGCAATCCTTTATATTTGCCTGAGGTATTCAGCAGGTATTCCAGGTATTCATAGAAAGGAAATATTATGGCTAAGGAAAAGAAGCTTGTAGAAGCAATTACACCAATGGATAAAGATTTTGCCCAGTGGTATACAGACGTAGTAACAAAGGCAGAATTAATCTCTTATTCTAACGTAAGAGGATGCATGATCATTCGTCCAAGAGGATATGCAATCTGGGAGAACATTCAGAAGCAGTTAGATGCAAGATTTAAAGAAACAGGAGTAGATAATGTATATCTTCCGATGTTAATTCCTGAGAGCCTTTTACAGAAAGAAAAAGATCATGTAGAAGGTTTTGCACCAGAGGTAGCATGGGTAACTCATGGCGGAGAAGAGAAACTTTCCGAAAGACTTTGCATTCGTCCTACATCAGAAACTTTATTCTGTGATCATGTAAAGGATATTGTTCATTCTTACCGCGACCTTCCAGTTGTATACAATCAGTGGTGTTCTGTACTTCGTTGGGAAAAGACTACTCGTCCATTCCTTCGTTCTTCTGAATTCTTATGGCAGGAAGGACATACTTTCCATGCAACAGCAGAAGAAGCAAAAGAAAGAACAGAGCAGATGCTTAATGTATATGCAGATTTCTGTGAGAACGTTTTAGCGATTCCATTAGTAAAAGGAAAAAAGACAGACAAAGAAAAATTTGCAGGTGCAGAAGCTACTTATACAATTGAAGCATTAATGCATGATTGTAAAGCTTTACAGTCTGGTACAAGCCATAACTTTGGTAACGGATTCGCAAAAGCATTTGGCATTGAATATACCAATAAAGAGAATAAGCTTTCTCCTGTATATGAGACATCATGGGGAATGTCCACACGTATTATTGGCGCGATCATCATGGTACATGGAGATGACAGCGGACTTGTATTACCTCCAAGAATCGCTCCAGTACAGACAATGATCATCCCAATTCAGCAGAAGAAAGAAGGCGTATTAGACAAGGCATTTGAAATTCGTGATATGCTCAAGTCCAACTTCTCTGTAAAAGTAGATGATTCCGATAAATCTCCGGGATGGAAGTTCAGCGAACAGGAAATCCAGGGAATTCCTACACGTATCGAAATTGGACCTAAGGACATCGAAAAAGGTCAGGCAGTGATTGTTCGTCGTGATACAAGAGAAAAGATTGTCACACCGATCGAAAAGATTGAAGAAACTTTAGCAGAAGTTCTGGAGACAATGCAGAACGATATGTATAACAAGGCAAAAGCACATCTTGAGAGGAATACACACATTGCACATAACTGGGAAGAATTTAATGATATCCTTGAGAATCAGCAGGGATTCATCCGCGCAATGTGGTGTGGAGAAAGAGAATGCGAAGAAGCCATCAAAGACGAGAATGGTGCAACAACACGTTGTATTCCATTTGTACAGGCAAAACATTCTGATGTATGCGTACATTGCGGAAAACCAGCAAAATGTGAAGTATACTTTGGAAAAGCATACTAAATATGAATTCGTAGATTTCGTATAGACGAAAAAAGAAAAAATACCATATCCCATCTGCTCTGTAGTCGCTGTGTTTAAAATGCTCATCCGCATCTTAAACACGCTCCGAAGCCGCATCTGGGATATGGTATTTTTTCTTTTTTCTGACTATCTAAATCCACAATTTGTGAGAATGGGGATTGTCCAGAAGTGAGTATCTTTCTGCTGAATTGTACTCAGTCATCTAAAGAATAAAAAAACAATATTTGATTGATAGGAGAGAAGTTCTATTTCTTCTGATGATATCCCCTGCTATTTTCTTATGGAGAATTTTCTCTGGTTAACTTTCATAATCTTCTGGAGACACCCCTTATTTTTCCCACACAAAATACTAAATTCATCTGATGCCAAAGAACAGAAAAGCAAAAATTTAATATAGAGTGGAATGTGATGTCAGAGCAAATAAAAATGCCGGTCAGGCATTTTATATGCCGCGACTATCTTCACATTCCACTCTATATTAAATTTCTGCTTTTCGTCTCTTTAATCCATTAAATTATTTAAACAGTGGAGCTAATGCAGCAGCTAATTCATCTTTGATTGCCTGAGCTTCTGCAAGATCCTTTCCAAGGGTGGTGAAGTAGGTCTTGATCTTAGGTTCTGTACCAGATGGACGAACAACAACAGTTGCACCGTTATCGAGTCCATATGTCAGTACGTTAGCAGATGGAAGACCGGTAGCTTCTGTGTTCTTATAATCTGTTACACTGACAACCTTTCTTTTTCCGATTGCTGCAGGTGGGTTATCACGAAGTTCCTGCATGATGCCAGCCATCTTATCCATACCTGTAAGTCCAGGGAATTCGAAGCTGTCTACAACATTTAAGTAACGGCCGTATTCTGTATAAATCTCTTCCAGTCTCTGTTTTAAAGAGCTTCCGATACTTCTGTAGTAAGCAGCCATCTCACAGATGAGCATGGAGCTGATTACAGCATCTTTATCACGAACGTAAGGTCCTGCTAAGTAACCATAACTCTCTTCAAATCCAAAGATGAATCGGTCTACTTCTCCGGCAGCTTCTAAGGAAGCGATCTGGTCACCGATCCACTTAAATCCTGTAAGTACATTTCTCATCTCTACGCCATAATGAGAAGCAACGGCTTCTGCAAGTGGTGTGGAAACGATTGACTTCACTGCAACAGCCTTTTCAGGGAGTGTACCTAATTCTTTACGTCCTGCACATATGTAATCAAGAAGCAGAACACCCATCTCATTACCTGATACAAGTTCATAAGAGCCGTCCGGACACTTCATGGCAATGCCGACACGATCAGCATCAGGATCGGTAGCGAGCATCAGGTCTGCATCGGATTCCTTCGCAAGTTCAAGACCGAGTTTTAAGGCTTCAAAAATCTCCGGGTTAGGATAGCTGCATGTTGTAAAATATCCGTTAGGATATTCCTGTTCAGGAACGATAGTGATATCTGTGATACCAATGTCATTTAAAACTCTTGTTACAGGAACAAGACCGGAACCGTTCAGTGGGCTGTATACCAGTTTAAGACCGGCAGTCTTACAAAGACCTGGACGAACCTGACGTGCTTCAATAGCTTCATAGAATGCGTTCTTACAATCATCTCCTACAAAGCGGATGAGTCCCTGCTCAACACCTTCTGCAAAAGAAATGTATTTTGCCCCGTTAAGAACATCAGTCTTCTGAATCTCTTCGTATACGATAGCAGCTGCATCATCAGTCATCTGGCATCCGTCAGGACCATAAGCCTTATAACCGTTATACTTAGCTGGGTTATGAGATGCAGTAACCATGATACCTGCATTACACTCATAATAGCGTGTAGCAAAAGAAAGTGCAGGAACTGGCATCAATGCATCATAGATACGAACCTTAATTCCATTAGCAGCGAGAACGGCAGCAGCAGTTTTGGCAAAAACATCACTTTTAATACGGCTGTCGTAGCTGATGGCAACTGTCTGGTTACCACCCTGTGTCTTTACCCAGTTGGCGAGACCCTGTGTAGCCTGACGCACTACATAGATGTTCATACGGTTAGTTCCGGCTCCAAGAACACCTCGAAGGCCGGCAGTTCCAAACTTTAGTGCAACTGCAAAACGGTCTTTAATCTCGTCATCATTTCCCTCGATACCGGCAAGCTCAGGATGAAGATCACTATCTTCAAGGTCAGCAGCAAGCCAGCGTTTGTACTCGTCTAAATACATGTTGTAACTCCTTCCAATGTTAAATGTTAGTGCTTTATAAAAGCTTATTTTATGTATCTAATTTTACCATAACAGGTACTATTTATCAAGACGAAATTATGTATACTTTTGGAAAAGAAAACGAAACATGACAGGTAAGAAAGAGAAAATACATCTCTTATTTTAATTACCATTAAAATTAAAAAATAGTTCACAAAGATAAGTATTTCTGTGGTATTATATAAAATACGTGGCATTTGTGGTATCACAGGAGTCATAATTAAGAAAAGAAAGGGAGAAGCCTTCTTAATTTAAATTTATAGGATAGAATTCTACAAGCTGATAAGATAAGCGAAGAAGAGAGACATAAAGACAGACATTAATATTAATATAGAGAAGAATGTCGAGGCATTCTTGAATTTATCCTATGTAATGATGTTAGGGTCAAAAGGTATTTTGCCCCTAACTTGATGTCACGAATTACTCCGCAGCTAATGTAGCTCCCGTAATTCTGAAACATTCGAAATCCGCTGATTTACTATGTAAATCGCTACTTTCTCATGTTCCGCGGGTCTCAAAGTCAAACACCTTATCGTACAAGCACGAACGGCGTTTTGACCTTTTGACCCTGACATCATGTAATTATAGAAGGCAGATTAACTATGGCAGAAAAAATTATTGCAGTTTCCGCAGGAAGAGAAATCACAGAAACAGAATTTAACGAATTTTTAAGCAAGCTTCCAGAACAGCAGCAGGCTTATGTAGCAACAGAAGAAGGAAGAAAGCAGGCATTAACTCAGTATGCAAACTACTTCTTATTTGAGAAGCTTGGATATGACAAGAAGTATGATCAGGATGAAGCTTTTATTGCTACAATGGAAGCAGTGAAGAGAGAACTTTTAGGTCAGTATGCTTTAACTCAGGAGATCAAAGATATCCAGGCAACACAGGAAGAGTGTGAGGCATATTATAACGAGCATAAAGCAATGTTCGTAAAAGAAGCAAAGGCTACGGCAAAGCACATTCTTACAGAAACAGAAGAAGAAAGTAAGAAAGTATTAGAAGAGATCGAAAGTGGTGCTAAGACATTTGAAGATGCTGCGAAGGAATATTCCAAATGCCCATCAAAAGCACAGGGTGGAAGTCTTGGAACATTTGGACGCGGACAGATGGTAAAAGAGTTTGATGAAGCGGTATTTACTGCAGAAGTTGGTAAGATTATCGGACCAGTAAAGACAGACTTCGGTTATCATTTAATCTGTGTAGATGAGCTGACAGGTGGAGAACAGTCTGAATTTGCAGAAGTTTACCCACAGATTATGCAGCAGCTTACAACAGAGGCACAGAACAAAAAGTATATGGAAGTACGCCAGGCAATGATTGAAAAATACGGTCTTGAATTCAAATGATGTTAGGGTTATAATAAGTTCGTATAACTTAGGGCGATGCGACCATACATCGACAACTGCACAAGCAGATATTTATATTTATGGAGGTTAATAATTATGGCATTAGTATCAGCAAAAGAGATGCTTCAGAAAGCAAAAGCAGGACATTATGCAGTAGGACAGTTCAATATCAATAACCTTGAGTGGACAAAGGCAATCCTGTTAACAGCAGAAGAATGTAAATCCCCAGTTATTTTAGGTGTATCCGAAGGTGCGGGCAAATACATGGCAGGATACAAAACTGTTGTAGGTATGGTAAACGGAATGTTAGAAGAGTTAAACATTACAGTACCTGTAGCACTTCATCTTGATCATGGTTCATACGAAGGAGCTAAGAAGTGTATTGAAGCTGGATTCTCCAGTATCATGTTTGACGGTTCTCATCTTCCATTTGAAGAGAACGTAGAGAAGACAAAAGAATTAGTAGCAATCTGTAACGAAAAAGGAATGTCTCTCGAAGCAGAAGTTGGTTCTATCGGTGGAGAAGAAGATGGCGTTGTAGGAATGGGCGAATGTGCAGATCCTCAGGAATGTAAAGCCATCGCTGATCTTGGTGTAACAATGTTAGCAGCAGGTATCGGTAACATCCACGGAAAATACCCAGAAAACTGGGCTGGATTACAGTTCGACGTATTAGATGACATCCAGAAATTAACTGGAGAAATGCCTCTCGTATTACACGGTGGTACAGGAATCCCAGAAGATATGATTAAAAAAGCTATTTCCCTTGGCGTTTCTAAGATTAACGTAAACACAGAGTGTCAGATTTCTTTCGCAGAAGCTACACGTAAATATATCGAAGCAGGCAAAGACTTAGAAGGAAAAGGATTTGACCCTCGTAAGTTATTAGCTCCTGGTGCAGAAGCAATCAAAGCTACTGTAAAAGAAAAGATGGAAATCTTCGGTTCTATCGGAAAAGCTGAATAATTATAGAATGTAATTGAGCTACTATAGAAATTATGGTAGTAACTATACTTCAAAAGAAAAAGGACTCTACCGATGGCGTGGTATCGTTTTTGGAAGATATACGGATATATCTTTCTTTATTCTACTACGTTTGTGAGGTAGAGTTCTTTTTTGTTTAGAATATTTCATTAAGAATAAATTATAAGTATTGTTGAATATGGGACAATATGGAAATATAATGTTTATGGTATCTTCATTCTCGTCAGGGAAAATAATAAATTGATATTAGAAAAGTTCTTTATTATTTAAAAGGAGTTAACTATTAAAATTGACAGCTCTTTAAGAAATATATACTGTATTATTTATGAGGAGAGATAAAGATGTGGCAATGGCTTTTCATGTAGAGTATAGTGAAAATAAGATTGATTAAAGACAAATTCTGTACAAGGAGAATTGCTGGTTAAAAAACTTGGAAGTATTTGAGCAGTATAAAATGTATTACGGAGAATTTTCTGATAGAATAGAAGAAAGGTAAGAAATGACTAATTTAAATAATGATTTTATGGAATCTTATAAACATCTGGATAAAATATGTAAAGAAATTTTTAATAGTGAGAAAGGTGTTACTACATATATAGATACGATGAAAGAAGTAAATGATGGAAATAGATATGTCCCTTTATGGAATAAAACGCTATATAAGTTAAAACATTATAGACATATTAGAAATAATTATGTACATGAGGTTGGAACATCACAATATGATATTTGTACAAGAGACGATATAGAGTGGTTAAATAATTTTTATAAAGAAATTATGAAAACTACAGACCCTTTGGCTCGGTACAGGAGAGAAAAGAGTTCATATAAAGCTGTCGAGGATGTTAAATATATCAGATATACGGAAGGAGGAGAAGGGGAGCAACTACAATATCAGAATGTAAACTCTAAGAGCGATGATGGTGAAGGTTTACGACTTTTAAACATTATTTTAAAGTTTCTTATAATAATGGGAATCAATTTAGCTGTGGTTTTGTTTATAATGCTTATGATAAGTTAATGGAAGATAAAACTAAATTTGATTCTTCAATTTAGCAATAGAAAAAAACTGTGTAAAATAAAAAATTTTATTTAAAGAATTGATGAAAAAACAGAAAAATAAAAGTATAAGTTAGAGACTGCTGGTACAGATTCTACCTTATACTTTTTATTTTTCGTCTGTTTTCTTCAATTAATTCAGTCGACCATATATTTTGGTTTCTTCATAGAGCCAATCGGCCAGTTCGTCATTATAATCTCCTGGCAGGCATCGCCATGTCCAGTTTCCGCCCAGTGTAGAAGGTGTATTCATTCTGCCTTCTACTCCAAGTCCAAGAAAATCCTGCATCTGCATAATCGCAGTATCGGCAACACTTGCCCAGGCACAACGCATCATACCAATATGATAACCTTCTTCTTTTGTAAGACGGAGGTAGCGAATGGCATTGTTTTGGAATTCTTCCGGAGCGGTTTCAAACCAGCCAAGGATGGTATCATTATCGTGTGTTCCTGTGTATACAATACAATTATTTGGATAGCAATGTGGAAGATAACCGGAACCGGTATCTCTGCTGTCAAAGGCAAATTCAAGGACTTTCATTCCTGGAAATCCAGTGGCTGCTAAAAGTTGTTTTACGGAGTCTGTTAAGAATCCGAGATCTTCTGCAATAATAGGCAGTTTGCCAAGTTTGTTCTCGATCGTAGTGAATAAATCCATGCCAGGACCTGGTTTCCAATGTCCATTTTTGGCGGTGGAATCACCGTATGGAATGGCATAGTATTCATCAAATCCGCGGAAGTGGTCGATGCGGATCACATCGTAGATTTTCGACTGGTAAGCAATACGGTTTACCCACCATTGGTACCCAGTTTCTTTCATATAGTCCCAGTTGAAAAGAGGGTTTCCCCAAAGCTGACCGTCAGCGGAAAATCCGTCGGGTGGGCATCCGGCAACTTCGATTGGACAAAGGTTCTCATCAAGCTGGAATTCTTCCGGATGTGCCCAAACGTCAGCGCTGTCGTAAGAAACATAAATAGGCAGATCACCAATAATTTTTATATTATTTTCTTCTGCATATGCTTTTAATCTGTCCCATTGATAGAAAAATAAAAACTGTACCTTTTTCCAGAACAGAATTTCATCGGTAAGTTCCTGATGGATGGCTTCAAGAGAATCTTTTTCTCTTTTCTGGAGAGTTTCTGGCCACTCTTTCCAGGATTGACCGCCATGGTAATCTTTAATTGACATATACAATGCATAATCATCTAACCAGAATTTCTGCTCTTTACAGAATTTTTGAAATTGTTCGGAAAGTGCTCCGGATATACGGGAGCAGGCTGTTTTTAAGACAGTAAATTTATGACCGTAAAGCAGACCGTAATCTACTGTAGTTGGTTGATCGCCCCAGGAGAGAGAGGCATATTCTTCTTCTTGTAACAGCCCTTCTTCTTTTAAATCATCAAAGTCAATCATATATGGATTGCCGGCATAGGAGGAGAAAGACTGATAAGGAGAATCTCCATATCCTGTTGGACATATCGGAAGAATCTGCCAGTATGTCTGTCCGGCACGATGTAAAAATTGTATAAAATCACGCGCGCACTGTCCTAGTGTTCCAACTCCGTAAGGGGAAGGAAGGGAAGTGATCGGCATTAGTATTCCTGCGGTTCTCATAAGAGACCTCCTGTTTTTTCTATTTTAATTTTTTAATTCTTCAATTGTTTAATTCCATGACACTTTCACCTTCAATTAAATGAAATGGTGTTGTTTTATGTGTTGCATGATAAGGATAATTAATTCGTTGTAGTATCAGGTCAACTCCCTTTTTAGCGAGCTGTGTTGTGTCCTGCTGTACAGTTGTAAGGCGGGGGACGCAGTATCTGGAAAGTGCGATACCATCATATCCAACGATGGAAATGTCTTCTGGCACTCTTTTTCCCATGTCATAGATTGCACGCATTGTTCCAAGGGCAATTAGATCACTCATTGCAAAAATAGCAGTGATAGCAGTATTACGGTTTAAAAGCCGCATAGCTGCCTGATAGCCTTCTTCCATGGAGAAACGGCAAGGCTCATATTGCAGTCGCTGGTTAAATGAAAGTTTGCTGTTTTTAAATCCCCATTTTGCACCGGTAAATCTGCGGAAACTGATTTCTGTTTCGGTCAGATTACCGCCGACCACACCGATAGAGGTATGTCCCTTTTTAGCAAGATACTCAATGACGGACTGGGCAGCTTGTTCATCACAGGTTGTCACAGAAGAAAGATTGTCAAAGTCCAAATCACTGCTATTGTTGGTCAATAAAAGACAGGGAATGTGGATGTGGGCAAAATCTTCTTTAAAATATTCTAAGTTACCGCCTAAGAAAACGATTCCCTTTGGATTGCGGTCGCGGCAAAGCTGGATTGCATAGTTTACTTCATTGGCATCTTCATCTATATAATAGGTAGAAACATTTTCTCCATTCTTTAAGAAGAGAGACTGCATCTGTTCTACAATGTCGGCAAATAGCAGGTTAGAAGTTCCTTTTACAATAAGAATGACAGAGGAACTGGACTGCATTTTCAGATGTCGGGCATTACTGTTTGGCTGGAAATTATTTTCTTCAATCACGCTCAATATTTTCTTTCTGGCCTTTTCGCTGACATCTGGGTGATTATTTAAAACCCGGGATACGGTTCCGATACCGTATCCCGATAAACGAGCAATATCTTTGATTGTCATACGCATTACCTTCCAAATAAATGATATGTAATATATTACCCTTTAACTGCTCCGGCCGCAACACCTTTAATAATATATTTCTGGCAGCTTAAGTAGAATACAATAACAGGGATAACTGCCATGATCAGGCATGCCATGATGGCACCCATATCTACTCGTCCATAACTTCCCTTCATGTACTGGATGATGATGGAGATGGTTTTGTATTTCTTAATATCAAGAATCAGGTATGGAAGAAGGAAGTCGTTCCAGATCCACATTGCTTCAAGAATACCTACAGAAATATAAGTTGGTTTCATAATTGGAAGGACAACAGAGAAGAAAGTACGGATAGGATTACATCCGTCAATCATAGCTGCTTCCTCGATTTCAACAGGGATAGACTTTACAAAGCCGCAGAACATAAATACGGCAAGTCCGGCACCAAACCCCAGATAAACAATAATGAGTCCCCATGGAGTATTTAATCCAAGTGTATCAGCAGTTCCTGATAAAGTGAACATAACCATCTGGAAAGGAATTACCATGGAAAATACGCATAAAAGGTAAATTAATTTTGTAATCTTGTTTTGTACGCGGGTAATGTACCATGCACACATGGAACAGCATACGAGGATAACGATAACAGAGAGAACGGTAATAAATACGGTCCAGCCTACTGCTTTGATAAAGTCGTATTTTGAGATACTGGTTAAATAGTTCTCAAGACCTACATAACTTTTTTCATTTGGAAGTTTAAATGGCTCTAAACTGATGAATGCTTTCTTTTTAAAGGAGTTCATCAAAACGATTAAAATTGGTGAGACAAATAATATGGAAATAAGGGTAAAAAATATAGTTGCAAAAATACCACTTGTTTTATTTTTCATTATTGCTGTACCTCCTTGCTCTTAGTAGCATAAAGCTGAATCATACCGATAGCGACAACGATGATAAAGAAGATAACCGCTTTTGCCTGACCGACACCTTCATATCCGACACGACCGTAGAAGGTATCGTAAATATTCAGTGCCATCATTTCTGTCTGATGCATCGGTTCACCGCCTGTCAGGGACAGGTTCTGGTCAAAGAGTTTAAAAGAGTTTGTAATTGTTAAAAATGTACAGATTGTAATAGAAGGCATCATGTTTGGAATCGTAACATGGATGAGACGCTGCCATTTATTTGCTCCGTCAATCATGGCAGCCTCATTTAAGGAGCCTGGGATTGCCTGAAGTCCGGCGATGTAAACAATCATCATGTAACCAATCTGCTGCCAGCATATTAAAATGACAAGACCCCAGAAACCAAGCTTTGCACTTAATTTCAGTGCCAGGTCAAATTTTTCAAAAATACCATCAAAGATTAACTGCCAGATATAACCGAGTACGATACCACCGATTAAGTTAGGCATAAAGAATATAGTACGGAAAATGTTTGTGCCTTTGATTTTCTGTGTCAGTGCAAGTGCGATAGCAAAGGCAAGAACGTTGATTAAAACTAAAGTTACAACAGCAAAAACTGCTGTAAAGCCAAATGCATGAGTAAATGTATTGTCTTTAAATGCTTCTACATAATTAGATAAGCCCACGAAAGAGGCATCTCTGATTGTAGTAAACTTGCAAAATGATAAGTAAATACCTTCGATGAAAGGAACGATGAAGCCGATGATAAATGCTGCGAATGTAGGAAGTACAAAAATCGGCCAGTATTTTTTAATGGACTTTTCCATAGTAGCAATAGCCTCCTTATAAAAAATACAGGGAGGACGGTATGTCCACCCTGCATCTGAGATATGTTTATAAGTTTTTGTTTCGATTTGTATTTAAACTGTTTTAAATAGAGGAGAGTTTAAACTTGTTATAAAAAGTTATTTTGTAGCGGCAGCGGCTTCTTTAGCCCATCCGTCAACAAATGCATTCTGTACTAACTTCCAGTTTGCGTCTGTCTGATCTGCTGCATAAGTAGTAAGTGCAGAACCTAAGTCGTTCTTCCATTGTTCAGATGGCATTGTGGAGAATGTCCAGTCTACAGGAGTATAACCTTTTTCCATGTAGTCGTTTGCGATGTTAACCAGTGGGTTTTCAGATTCTAAGTTGTTTTTGAAAGGAATAACGAATCCCATTCCGTCTGCGCTGCACATCATCTTTGTACCTTCTTCAGAAGTTACGCACCAGTTCATGAAATCAAGTGTTGCCTGAATATCTTCTTTGCTTGCATTTTTATTTACACACCAGTAATTCTCTGTACCAGTACAAAGTCCCTGTTTCTCTTCACCAGGAGCACCAATATAAATAGGAAGCATTCCAAGATTATCATCTCCAACATCAGCGATATCACCATATGCCCATGTACCATTCTGATAGAATACAGCCTGTTCTGTTGTGAATTCAGCTACAGCGTCATCACCAGTCTTCTTGCTTAACTGTTTTGCATCACATGTTCCATTGTTGATGTATAAATCCCAGATGTTACGGTAGTTATCAAGATAAGTACCTTTGATTGCTTTTGTATCTGTGATTCCATCTTTCTGGTATTCATAGTAAATAGGAAGGTTTGCAAGATGCGTTTTAAATCTCCAGTCAGAAGAACCGTCCATACCAGCGGAAGTAAATGCGGAGAATCCTAATTCATCTTTTCTCTTTGTGATATCTTCAGCAACTTTCTTTAAATCTGCGAAAGATTTGATATCATCCTGTGTGTAACCAGCTTTTTTAAGAAGTGCTTTGTTGTAGATTAAACCGTAAGTTTCTGTACAGTAACCAACACCTGCGATTTCATCGCCGTTCTTTAATTCAAACTTATCACTTGTAAGTTCATTTAAAATATCAGAACCTGTTAAATCGTAGCAGTAGTCTTTCCATGAAGCAAGACCTACAGGACCGTTAACTTGGAAAAGAGTAGGAGCTTCGGATTTACCCATCTCACTCTTTAAAGTAGTTTCGTACTGGTTTGCTGCTGCTGTTACTACTGTAACTGGAACACCAGTTTCGTCTGTGTATTCTTTTGCAAGTTCCTGCCACTGTTCATCTGCTTCTGGTTTGAAGTTAAGATAGTAAACAGAACCTTTGGATGAGTCCTTATCAGAAGATGCTTTCTTATCGGAACTTCCGCCGCCACATCCGGTGAGCATGGAACAAGCCATGATTGTTGCTAAGCCTGCTGCAAGTAATCGTTTCATTTTTCTCATAATAATGAATCCTCCTTTTTAAATATCCTTGCGTGTCTTGCGACTTAAGAGTATGTAACTATGTACTGGAATCGTTTTCGGAAATGTTTCCAGTTGTTTGATAAGCATATTATATAACTTATATGAGCAAAATTACAAGCATTTTTTGTCGAATACAAAAATTTTGTTAAAAGTGATTGAAAAACATAAAAAAAATTATGCATATTGAACAAAGGATTTAATTGTAAAATAAATTTTTTTTAAAAAGGTATGGACAAACTAAAAAAAGTAGTGTATACTCAGCCTTAAATTACAGGGAAATCCTGTAAAATTAAAAAATTTTATTCCCCCTGCACCGTCTCACTCCACTTTCTGAACGGTTAGGGCAAAGAAAAGGAGGATAACCGTCAGACTTGCGGTGCGGCAGTGTGGAGACCTGTCGTAATGTGGCGCGGAAGTAATCGCCGGCTGCGAGGTGATATCGTGCGGAGGCAGTATCACTAAAGTCTAAGAATATGGCAGAGGTAACATTAAAACACATTAAAAAAGTTTACCCAAACACAGAGAAGAAGAGCAAAAAGGGCCAGAAGAAGAGCAATCTTATGGTTACAGAAGAAGGCGTATTAGCAGTTCAGGACTTCAATCTTGACATCAAGGACCGAGAATTCATCGTATTAGTAGGTCCATCCGGATGTGGTAAGTCCACAACACTTCGTATGGTAGCCGGCCTCGAAGAAATCAGTGGCGGAGAACTCCTCATTGATGGAAAGAGAATGAATGATGTAGCTCCAAAGGGTCGTGATATCGCTATGGTATTCCAGAGTTATGCGCTGTATCCACATATGACAGTTCGCGAGAACATGGAATTCCCATTAAAACTTCGCAAGATGCCAAAAGATGAGATGAATAAGAGAGTGGACGAAGTAGCACAAATTCTTGATATTACACAGTATCTTGACCGTAAGCCAAAGGCCTTATCCGGTGGACAGCGCCAGAGAGTTGCCATTGGTCGTGCGATTGTAAGAGAACCGAAAGTTCTTTTAATGGATGAGCCTTTATCAAACTTAGATGCTAAGCTTCGTAACCAGATGAGAGCAGAGCTTATCAAGCTCCGTCAGAGAATTGATACAACATTTATCTATGTAACACATGACCAGACAGAAGCCATGACACTTGGTGACCGTATCGTTATCATGAAGGACGGAATCGTACAGCAGGTCGGAACTCCACAGGAAGTATTTGACCATCCGGCGAACATCTTTGTAGCAGGCTTTATCGGTATGCCACAGATGAATATGTTTGATGCGAAACTCATAGAACAGTCTGGAAAATACAGTGTAGAATTAGGTGGTGTTTCCATTATACTTTCCGAAGAAAAACAGGCAGCACTCGCTAAAAATAACGTAAAATCACAGGAGATCACCCTTGGAATCCGCCCAGAACACATCGCTTTAGCAGAGGCTGGCAAGGATGCCATCACAGGTAAAGTGGACGTATCCGAGATGATGGGAAGTGCGATTCATTTACATGTCAATGCCTGTGGAAGAGATACAATCATCATTGTACAGACGATGGATTTAACAGGTGGAGAAGATTTATCGATTGGAAGCGAAATCTCCTTCGCATTTGGCGGAAACGCAGTCCATGTGTTCAATAAAGAAAGTGGAGAGAATCTGGAATTCATTTAGAGAAAAACAGACGAAAAAAGAAATAATACCATATCCCACCTGCTCTGTAGTCGCTGTGTTTAAGATGCTTATACGCATCTTAAACACGCTCCGAAGCCGCATCTGGGATATGGTATTATTTCTTTTTTCTGTGTTTTGGCTCCAGAAGGAATGAATTCAATAGTCTTTGGGGAGATAAAGGGGAGACTGTCCGAAAACTCGGATAATCTAATCTTATGAGAAAAAGATAGGTATGCTCTTGTGAACATTCAAGATAAATTAAAATTGCACATTGAAAACTGAATAAAGTACACAGAAATCGTGCATCTATGTTTCAGATATAGTATAATGAAACCAGAGAAAAATTGTTCTGAGGTGAATTGAGATGCCATATGTTTCAGGTTTTGACCGTGACCAGCTGATGTGCTGTTCATGGGACGCATTTGTAGATAAAGAAAGTATTGCAAGGATAATTGATGCGTTTGTGAACCATCTTGATATAGGGAAATACGGTGTAAAACCTGTGGCAGCAGAAGGCCGTCCATCTTACGATCCTAAGAGCCTTTATAAGATCTATATTTACGGAAGCAGGAAAGGTATCCGTTCTTCACGGAAACTGGCTGAAAGCTGTAAAGTAAATCTTGAAGTGAAATGGATGATCGGAGGTGTAGAACCGGATTTTCGCACCATTGCAGATTTCAGGAAAAACAACATAGACAGCCTGAAAGAGATTTTTTATGAATTCAACCGCCGGATCTCCGGTGCAGTGGAATGGGGATTTTCTTCCG